>JAAYTR010000025.1 GCA_012523685.1 Clostridiaceae bacterium
ACCCTCCTTGACCCAAATTTCTCACATAATTCCCTCATTTTTCTTGTCTCTTCAAACATGATATCACCTCTCCTTTTTCTTTACTCTCATGATATCATGTTATTAGTCCGTACATACTAACCCTAACATAGGATGACAGTAAACGTAGCAGGTGCCGTAAGTGATGTCAAATGGCGTCAGCGAAGCATGGATTGATAGGATGACATCCGCCCCTTATCTGACAAAATAGTGGTTTTATTGACCGGTATTTATTCATTGTGTTACAATCAATTAGCTGATAAGAATTATTTTGGAGTGGAAACGTATGAATATATGTATCATTGGTTTAGGCTATATCGGACTTCCAACTGCTGCAATGTTTGCAACTCATGGTCATAATGTATTGGGGATTGATGTAAATCAGAAAGTCATTGATGCCTTAAATAAAGGAAAGATCATTATTGAAGAACCAAACCTGGAAGAGACTGTTAATACCGCGGTTAAAAACGGTTCATTGCGTGCGGCTATGGAACCGGAAGAATCTGATGCCTTTATTATTTGCGTACCTACTCCTATTAAACCCGATAAAACTGCAGATCTGACTTATGTAGAAGAAGGAATCCGAAAAATTCTTCCTTATCTGAAAAAAGGCAATATAATAATATTGGAATCTACCTCACCTCCGGGGACAACAAGAGATTTTATTGGATCAATTCTGAAAGAAGCCGGTTTTGTTCCGGGCGAGGATGTATATTTGGCCTATTGTCCCGAAAGAGTTCTTCCGGGACGTATTTTAATTGAGCTAAAGGAAAATAGCCGGGTTGTCGGCGGTATCAATGAAGAATCGGCACACGTGGTAAAAAAGCTTTACGAAAGCTTTGTAAGAGGAGAAATATATATTTCCGAGGCAACTACTGCTGAGATGTGCAAACTCATGGAGAATACTTATAGAGATGTGAACATTGCTCTTGCAAATGAGCTGGCCATGCTGTGTGAGAAAATGGGGGTTAACGCCTGGGATGTCATAAAATATGCTAACAAGCACCCGCGGGTTAATTTACACATGCCGGGTCCCGGTGTGGGGGGCCATTGTATAGCGGTAGACCCATGGTTTATCGTAGAAAAACAGCCTGAAAGAGCAAAAATAATAAATTTGGCGAGGAACACCAATGACGGGATGCCCCATTATGTTTTTGAAAAGATTAAGGATTTAACAAAGAACGTGGAGGGTAAAATAAAGGTATGTATTTTGGGTATTACGTATAAGCCTAATGTGGACGACATGCGTGAGAGCCCGGTAATTGAACTGATACACCTTCTTAATGAACAGGGTGGTTTTGAAACTGTTGTGGTGGATAACCACGTTAATTTTGAAGGATCAAAGGAACGAGACGTATATACTGCAGCTAAGGATGCTCATCTTTTGGTTTTGGCGGTTAATCATAATGAATTTAAAGAACTTGATATTCCAAGGCTTAAAAATATAATGAAATGCCCTGTAGTTTTTGATACAAGAAATTATTGGGCTGCAGATGCTTTTGAGAAGAATGGAATGGAATATCATCTTCTCGGCTGGGGGAGGAATAAGTCGTGAAGAAAGTCCTGATGGTTGCCCATCAGTTTCCGCCGGTAGGTGGTTCGGGTGTACAGCGCAGTGCCAAGTTTGCTAAGTATCTGCCCCTTTATGGATGGGAACCAGTTGTACTTACCAGGGACAAGAGGAAAATGGTTTTGAGGGATGAGTCTTTGTTAAAAGAACTGCCCGAAGATATTGAGATTATAAGAACTCCTGCATATGATTTGACTGTTTTACCCTGGATATTTAACAAGGTAGGAAAGTTTATAGCATGGAAAATACTTATACCCGACGGTGAAGTACTGTGGATGAAAAGAACGGTAAGAGTGTGCCTGGACCGAATTGAAGCGGGGGATATTGATGTTCTTTATACTACGTCTTCTCCATATAGTGATCACCTTTTTGGCTTAGAGGTAAAAAACCATTATCCTGATTTGTTTTGGGTAGCTGATTTCAGGGACGAGTGGACTAATAATCCGTACTTGATTGATAAACCTCACAGACCTTCCAGAATGAAAAAAGAGAGGGTTATGGAGAAGGAAGTATTAAAAAGAGCGGATGTGTTGGTAACCAATACTCCCATAATGAAAGAAAACTTTGTAAGGCTTAATCCTGGCCTTGACCTGGAAACAAGAATGCATGTTATTCCCAATGGATTTGATACGGAGGATTTTGAAGGTTTAAGGCAGAAAAAGATTAAGAACTCTCAATTTACCATAACCTATACAGGAGCTTTATATGGCAGAAGAAAACCGGATTTGGTTCTGGAAGCTGTGGGAAATCTTGTCCGAAAGGAGAAAATCAATAAGGACAACTTTCTAATACGTTTTATTGGAAGCTTCAAGCATGAAGTATTGAGAAACATTATTAAAAGAAACGGATTGGAAGGGTCGGTTGAAACCATAAGCTATATGGAGCATGACGAATGTCTTAAAAATATGGTGGCGTCAGATGCCATGCTGCTTATAGAAGGGGGAAGACCTGGTTCGGAAGCCTTCTATACAGGGAAGATTTTTGAGTATATACAAACCGGTAATCCTATATTAGCTGTTATTCCTGAGAATGGAGCTGCGGCAATGCTGATTCGTGAGACAAGAACCGGTATAATATGTGATTGGTCAGATATAGAAGCCATTGAAAGAGGGTTTCTTGATATGTATAGAAGCTGGGAAAAGAATGAACGCATTATAGATCCAAATCATGAAGAAATTGCCCGCTATGACAGAAAGGCTCTTACCAGGAGCCTGGCCGAACTTTTTAACAAAAGCTTAAATTAAATAACCACACGGGGAGGATTTTAAATGAAGGTTATTGATGAGAAAGGGCGACTTTTTGGTAAAATCAATCTTTTTGACTTAATTGTTTTGCTGGCATTATTGATTGCTGTCAGTGCTGTAGGCTATAAAGTAATCAGTGATAAAATGAAGTCAGCGGGAATAACTCCAACAACAACCTATATTGTGACGGTTAAATCCTTGGCTATGCCACCCTCTTATACCGAAGCTCTAAAAAAAGATGACAGGATTTACTATGACAATTTTGGTTTTGTTAATGCGAAAATAGTCGGTGTAAGTGAAGAGCCGGCAATGATAACGGTACAGACATCTGATGGCAGACTTATTGAAACACAGAGCCCGAATCTGGTGGATGTAACTATTGATATTGAAGTAGTCGACAGTCATGACACACCCGATATCAGAGTGGGCCGATATGCAGTCGCCGTAGGAGGAAAGCTCACTGTAAAGACCATTTATGCAATGGGTATGGATAGTGATGTAATAGCAATTCGCGAAAAATGAACCGAGGTATATCATGTTAGAGATGTGGTTTAAGGAAAGCCTGATCTTTCGCTTTGTGCTGGCCTTTCTGGAAACAGTCAAACACAGTTTTACCGGCAGGCTGGTTGAAAGAGCGGGAGCAATCATTGTTAACAGTAAGACAGCTTCTTGTCTGCGCTTTATTGCCAATCGCAAATTCAAACCTGAAAACTCATTCTTTTATCGGCTGGCAGAAAGAGTAAACAGAAGGAGCACAGGTTTTAGAGATAGAATGGCAATCGCCATGAAGGAAAGTAAAATCTATAGGGTGCTCTCTAATTCAAAGTCTTTTTCCATAATCGATTTATTATTAATTCCAATGGTTGCGTTATATCCGTTTATTGACGAAATAGGAAGAGACCTGTTAGGAGGATTTTATCTTTTTGGATTGTGGGATGAAGTATTTCTTTTAATTTGCGGTTTCTATGTTTTTGCAGTATGGTTCTTCAGAAAGCGGGGGGAACCATTGGTGAGTACCCCTGCAGGACCGCCTATGCTGCTTTTGATATCGGTATCATTATGCCTGTATTTACTAAATTCAACCTACCCGCAGCTGGGCTTTGAAGGTATGCGGGTGGTTATCCAGTATCTGTTGTGGTACTTTATACTAAACAGTTATTTAACTGATGATAAAAAAGCATACTTAATTATCAGATTATTGGTATATGCCGGAGGTATAATGGGAATCCACGGCATTATCCAATATATTTTGAAGGTCCCTACTCCAGCAAGCTGGACCGATTATGCCGAAGGCAGTACTGGCACAAGAGTCTTTTCGATAGTTGGAAGCCCTAATATTTTAGGCAGTATTTTTATCCTGATGATTCCACTGTGTCTGGCATTGCTGCTTCAAAAAGGAAGAGGCTTTACCGACAGGCTGGTTTTCTTTGTGCTTCTGGGAGCAATGGGGCTCAGTCTGGTGCTGACTCTCTCCAGAGGTGCCTGGTTTGGGGCTGCTATTGCAATGTTTATATTCTGCCTTGCCGTAAACCCCAGATGGCTCTTTATCCTCGGTGCAGGGGGCGGAGTAATGCTGTTTGTACCGTCAGTTATGAGCAGGATAACATATATGTTATCTCCCCAATATAAAGTAAACAGCATGACGGGTGGCCGCCTTCTCCGCTATCAAACGGGATGGGATATGTTCATGCAAAACAAACTGAAAGGTGTGGGCCTGGGCCATTTTGGCGGTGCGGTTGCAATGAATAATATAAATCTTGTTCCAGATACTTTTTACATGGATAATTATTGGCTTAAAACTGCTGTGGAGATGGGTATAATAGGGGTTGCCGCCTTTGCGGTCCTGATATTTGTTCTTGTATTCTGGTCAATCCGTGCAGTTAAGCAAAGCGAGGACTACGATACACGTTTGGTCACGGCCGGCGGGTTTGCCGGACTATGCGGTGTAATTTTTCATAATCTGATGGAAAATGTTTTTGAAGTGCAGTATATGGTAGCATATTTCTGGGTTATCGCAGCTCTTGTTTTCTACTTCGGCATTAGAAGGAAGAAAGTGCTTTCATAAAACTATACGATTATCTGTATATGTGATTATGCAAACGCACCAGTATACAGCCACTACACTGTATCCCTATTCCTTCAGCATTTGATAGGCATTTGACAGATTAGCCTGAGCCATTATGGACAGGCGTTTTTTTGCGCTTCTCAGCTGTTCTCTGATTTCTGACTGGTTTTCCCAGATAATATCAAGCTGTGCGCAAATTTTAGCGGTATCAAGGTCTTCCAGGTTTCCAGCCGATGGTTGATTTATTTCCTTCAAAAAAGCTGCTACTTTAGGCTCATAAACAAGACCAATAAGCGGCACACATTTTGCCGCAGCATATATTATGGAGTGAAGGCGCATACCTACCATAAGCTTAAGCCTTGCTGTAAGCCCCAATATTACGTCAGGAGAATACATCCTTGTAACAATGGAAGAAGGATGTTTCATTTTGCCTGATATTGCCTGCGAGATATCAAGATCCATTGGATATTGCATTGGTATGAATACAGGGTGGGAGTTATATTTTTCAATACAGTAGTCAGCTATTTCTGCAATTTTGTCTATATATTCTGAATTAGCCCACTTGCGAATGGAAAACCCGATCAGCGGCTTATGGGCAGGTATTTTCTCTGCTCTGATAAGCTCATCAACACTGGTTTCGTCAGAGGCTTCCAGAAGCACTGCCGGATCTGATGCCACATAGATATCAGGTTTATTAACATTAAGAGCTTTAATTTCATTAAATGACTGTGCATCCCTCAGGCTTATTACTTGAAGCTCATTAAGGACTTTTCCGGCAAAGCGCCTGTTGAAGGATCTTTTTATAGGGCCTATACCATTGGCGAACAGCATTGTCTTTGTTCCCAGTCTTTTTGCCATTCTCAGCACAGTAAGGTAATACCAGATTGAACGGGTACTTGTATTGTCTTGAATCAGACTGCCTCCGCCGGCCAAAAAGAGCCTGGTTCGTTTAAGAATGTATATAATTTTAAAAAGATTAAAACGATTAACAGAATCAACTAAATATAGTTTTTTAGTTTCCCGGGGTTTCTTAGAAAACACAAGGAAAGTTAGTTCTGGGTCAATTGTTCGGAAGGAATCAAGGGTAGACTTAAGAATCGCTTCGTCACCACTGTTATTGTAGCCGTAATAACCAAGCAATGCAATATCGTATTTCTTGAGGTCCTGCCTGTTTTTGGACTCTTCTTTCAAGATGGCTCTATAAATTGATAACTGGCTTTCGCACATACTCCTTAAAGAGAATCTGGCTTCGGCCATCTCTCTTAACTTTTCGCCCATCTGTTCCCGCTTATTTTTATCAACTGACAGTTCTGTCAGGTGCTCACCAAGAGTTTTCCAATCCTTTGGCTCCACGAGATATCCATTCACACCTGATTTAACAAGCTCGCTTAATCCACCTACACGGGTACTGACAAATACCTTTGAAAATCGTGCACCTTCCAGGACTACATAGGGAAAGCCCTCGCTTATGGATGTCAGGACGTTTATATCAATAATTTGAAAAAAATCATAGGGTTTTTCGACCATACCCGTAAAATACACATATTCTTCAAGACCAAGTTTCTTTGTAAATTGAACCAGATGGTCCATTAGCTCGTCACCGGGGCCGGCTATTAAAAATCTGGCGTCAGGATTGACCTTTACAACTTCTGCGGCAGCCCGTAAAAAGGTTTCATGATCCTTGACGGGATGAAGTCTTGCCATAATTCCGATGAGGACGCAATCTTCAGGAAAAGGCACATTAAATCTCCGGAAAAACTCTTTTCTTGTGCATACAGGTATTTCGTTACTGAATGATATACCGTTATTTACAGAATAAAGATGCTGAGGGTCAAACCCGCTGTCTTTAAGGATTTCCTTAAGATTGCCGGATACACTTATATGATAATCTATACGCCTTAGCGCAATCATATTGATTATACCAAAGGTGTACTTTTTTAATATGCTGTGCATATAATCAAGATGATAGTCGCTGTGCACGGTGGTAACTACCGGAATGCCGGTAATCCTCTTGATAATTGAAGCCATCATATTGGCCTTGGCTCCGTGGGAGTGAATGATATCATAATTGCCTGATTTCACTAGTTTGAGAGTTTTACGAATATCAAGAATAATATTGCCTGTTCTTACAATACGTGCATCAATACCCATTGCAACCGCATCATCGTGGAATTTACCTTTTCTGTAACTGACAAGGGTAACATCAATATGCTTTCCGAGCTCTTTTATCAGCTGTAAGACGTGGCTTTTTGCGCCTCCCTCATCCCCGCCTCCGATAAGGTGTATTACTTTCATATGCCTTTAGATCCTTTCAAGATCAATTATGTTATAGGCTAACATCGCACCATTCATTTTTATACAGGATTCGTTGTTTATTTATTCCCATACTTTTCAGTACAACAAGGGTTTCTTCAAAATAAAAATCAATATTATCCGGATGATGGCTGTCTGAATTCAGCATTATAGGAATATCCATATCACGACAGGCTTCTAATATCCATACGCTTGGATATGGAGTCTTCACATAACCCCTGGATATACCGCCTGTGTTTATCTCAACAATAGTATTGGTCAGGGATATAATTTCAAGAGTTTTTAATACTTCATCCCGGTATATGATGTCATCTTCATCAAAAAATGCATTGTTGGAATTATTTTTACGTATAACATCCAAATGTGCGACAATGTTAGGAGTTATCTTCATGAGCATGTCCCTTATCTGACCGAAATAGGCTCTGAATAAGGCATGAATATCATTGTTGAAACCATTACCGAGGGTATCTTCAAATTCTTTGAGTGTTCCATCTATTGGTAATTTTTGCCCGGAGTTTTCATCTACCAGGAAATGAACCGCACCTATGGTATAATCTATACCTTTCTTTTTACGCCAATCTGTGCAGCCATCATAATAATCGGTTTCCAGACCGGTATATATTTCTATTTTATTGGCGTATTTTTCTTTTAGATACTTGGTTGTATCAATATACTCATCCAAACAATCATTCTGTACATGCCAGTCGCTTTCAAAATCAACAGGAGCATGGCCGGAAAAGCCGAATACCTGAAAGTTCTTTTTCAGAGCTGATTCTATATAGTCTTCAAGTTCTCCTTGTCCGTCGTCGAAACGACTATGAGTATGAAATGTACTTTTTGTCATAAGTTCTCCTTTTATATTTCTCTTTCTTATCATTTTTGGCTACTATCAAATTATAATGCATATCGTTTTTCATCATAAGTCTGTTATAAGTATAACAATATATCAAAAATCACAAATCATAACGAAATCATTATACATCACTTGTTTCCGAAATCAAAGTGATATTGTCAATAAGGTTGATGCCGTGCTGGTGATTAGAATGTTTAAACTATCAAAATGTCTGCTGCTGCATTAATACACTTCAGCATACACTGAGAAAATTAAATATTGTGAAAATTTTAGTATGTTTTGTCAATATATCTAAGTTATTTGGTTAAATTGTTGAAACGAACTTATTAATATGATATCATTTATGAAGAGTTTGCAAACAGTATATAGAGCTGTTTAGCGGCTTTCGCATATAATCAATAATGGCATGGGTCATGTCGAAAAGAGGAGATCCCAATGAGTAGCGTGATAAAGGTAAATGCGTGTGTTTATTCCCGTATTGGCTATGGTAGAGCTTACAACACCAACTCCTTCTACATAAACGGTAAATTTACTTCCGAGCAGCATATTGAAAACGTCCAGGCTTCTTTGGAAAACAGGGGGATGGAGTATCTTTTTGCAGTATCAGATAATATGGTGTGCGATTACCCCGAGCAGGAAGTCAGTGCTTCAATTCTTAAAGAGCTTGGCAGATTTCATGAAAAAATTACTGTTAGCGGCGGTGATATTAAATCTAAAGTTGAAGAGCTGGAGTCACGGGTTAACGAAACAGAAAGACTTATAACCAGCTTTTTAGAGATGAACAGGGTGCCGGAAACCGCATCGGAATGGAATCTCGGATTTTCGGGTTTGCTTCTCTCAGAAGGACAGCTTGTTGCTGTAACCAGCGGTAATGGACGTGTTTATATGATGAGAGACGGTAGATTCAGACCATTAGCGTCCGATATCTCAAGGGCTAAGAGAGAGCTGGATAATAGAATTATTGAAAATAAAGAAGATGAAGAAGCAGATATAGTACTGCCGGGAGAAGAGAATAAAGGCAGTGCAGTTGTTTCAGATGTATATGACATTGTTGAAGGGGATTCTTTTGTTCTTCTGAGTAACGGGCTTTATGAAGCGTTAGGAGAAGAGAAAATTGAGGATATTTTAGCGCTTAGAAGCGACAGTACATATATTGCATATCGTTTAGTTGATGAAGCAATGAAAAGGAAAACCGAAGGCGATATTACAGCCATGGTTGTTCAGGTGGAAAAACTCATAAGAAATCAAGGGAGAACCAGAAAAGCAACACCGCGGGTTCAACCGAAACAGGACGTAAAATCCAGAGTTGACAGGCTTAATAAGGCTCCTGCCATAACCTATAAGTATAACAGACGTAAAACCAATAAATATCAGAGTTCTATTCTGGTTGGAATGGTATTTATTACTGTTCTTATATTATTCGGAATTATTTTTCTAATTATAAGCTCTCTGATAAATACCGGTAAGGAAAACTTTACATCGCCGACTCCTACTGCACCAGTAGTTACTGCAACTCCGACAAGGACACCCGACGATATATTGCCTACTGAGGACCCTGAAGAAACAGAGACCCCAACCCCGACCCCAACACCGACACCTCAGGCCGAAACCGATGTTAAGAACCACGTTGTTAAGCAGGGTGACAGTATGAGTTCTATTGCAAGAACTTATTACGGGGATACATCACTGGTCGATGCTCTGTGCAAATACAATAATATTTCTGATCCCAATAAGATTATACAAGGTCAGGTAAT
>JAAYTR010000237.1 GCA_012523685.1 Clostridiaceae bacterium
CAAAGCAATTCGCATATGTATGAATTAGCCAAAGATATCAAGACGAAAGCTTGTATATTTGGAGAAAATGCATAGGAGGTTATGTACACATGGGCAAATATGTAATGGCATTAGATTCAGGTACAACAAGTAACCGTTGTATCTTGTTTAATGCAAAGGGAGAAGTATGCAGCGTAGCACAAAAGGAATTTACACAGTATTTTCCAAAGCCGGGGTGGGTGGAACATGATCCAAACGAGATTTGGGCATCCCAACTTGGTGTTGCAACTGAGGCAATGCGAAAAATTGGTGCAACGGCGGAGGATATTGCCGCCATAGGTATAACAAATCAACGTGAAACAACTATTGTATGGGATAAGGAAACCGGGGAACCGGTATATAATGCTATTGTGTGGCAGTGCAGAAGAACATCTGAATACTGCGATTCCTTAAAAGAAAAGGGGCTTGTTGACACAATCAGACAGAAGACAGGCCTTGTAATCGATGCATATTTCTCGGGGACAAAGGTAAAGTGGATTCTTGATAATGTGGAAGGCGCAAGAGAAAAAGCGGAAGCCGGACAATTACTGTTCGGCACAGTTGAGACCTGGCTGATCTGGAAGCTGACAAACGGAAAGGTTCATGTAACCGATTATTCAAACGCCTCCAGAACCTTGCTTTTTAACATCATTGATCTTGATTGGGATGATGAGATTCTCGCAGAACTTAATATTCCAAGATCAATGCTGCCAAAAGCTATGCCATCCAGCTGCGTTTATGGTGAAACTGATCCTTCCTACTTTGGTGGAGCAATACCTATCGGTGGAGCAGCCGGTGACCAGCAATCGGCTTTATTTGGGCAAACCTGTTATAACCCGGGTGAAGCAAAAAATACATATGGAACAGGTTGCTTCATGCTGATGAATACGGGAGAAACTCCGGTATTCTCTAAAAATGGTCTTGTTACAACCATTGCCTGGGGTCTGGACGGAAAAGTTAATTACGCACTTGAAGGTTCTATTTTTGTTGCCGGTGCAGCTATCCAATGGCTTCGTGATGAAATGAAGTTAATTGATTCTTCACCAGATTCCGAGTATATGGCTAAAAAAGTGCCCGATACAAATGGATGTTATGTAGTTCCTGCATTCACAGGTCTTGGTGCCCCCCACTGGGAACAGTATGCCAGAGGAACTATTGTAGGGCTGACAAGGGGTTGTAATAAGTACCACATTATCCGTGCAACACTGGAGTCTTTGGCTTATCAGACATTTGATGTTTTGAAAGCAATGGAAGAAGATTCAGGTATTAAGCTCAGTGCTCTTAAAGTGGATGGCGGAGCATGTGCCAATGATTTCTTAATGCAATTCCAGTCAGATATAATAAATGCTCCGGTTCTCAGACCTGAATGCGTTGAAACTACAGCTATGGGAGCCGCTTATCTTGCAGGTCTTGCAGTAGGGTACTGGAATACCAAGGAAGATGTTATAAAAAACTGGAAAATATCAAAGGTTTTTGAACCAATGATGGAGGATGAGGTCAGAGAACAAAAAATAAAAGGCTGGAACAAAGCAGTGAAATGTTCCTTCGGATGGGCAAAAGAAGAATAAAATAGGAGGGTCAAAATTTTGGAGGTATAAGTATGTGGTTAATATTTATTGCAGAATTAATAGGTACTGCAATGCTCATCCTGTTAGGCGATGGTGTGGTAGCAAACGTGTGCTTAAATAAATCGGGCATGAAGGGAGCAGGTTCCATACAAATCACATTTGCCTGGGGCCTTGCCGTTATGCTTCCTGCATTTATATTTGGTGCATCTTCCGGAGCTCATTTCAATCCTGCATTAACCTTGGCACTGGCTGTGGGAGGTTCAACGCCCTGGGAACAGGTTCCTGTTTATATTCTCGGAGAATTTGCCGGAGCAATTCTGGGAGCAATTATTGTATATATTTTATTTAAAGGACAATTTGATGCAACGGAAGATCCGAACACAAAGCTTGGTGTATTCTGCACCAGCCCAAGTGTTCCAAATGTAGGTCTTAATCTTTTTAGTGAAATAGTTGGTACTTTTGTATTGGTATTCGCAATTCTGGGAATTGGCAATGTTGCCGGTATTGCTTCAGGTGTTGAGAAGCTATTGGTATTTGGTGTCATTGTTTCTATCGGTATGTCATTGGGTGGATTGACAGGTTATGCAATTAATCCGGCTCGTGACTTAGGACCACGTATTGCCCATGCAATACTCCCTATTAAAGGGAAAAGAGATTCCAATTGGGGTTATTCATGGATTCCTGTAGTTGGTCCTGTTATAGGCGGTCTTCTTGCTCAACTTTTGTATATAGCAATTCCTTGGTAATCAATAATAGTTATTTGAAACTCTTTTATTTGTTATATAAGCGCATGGCGATATGCAGTTCAGACTATTGAAATGCACTAGCCATGCGCATATTTTCGAAGAATATCAATGAAATGCAGAATGGCAGAAACAAAATTTAATAGAGGGTGGATTGCCATGTATGATGTTATTATAATTGGTGCTGGTGTCACTGGTGCTGCAATAGCCAGGGAACTGTCCAGGTATAAAGTGGATGCTTGCGTTCTGGAAAAAGATGAAGATGTTTGTTGTGGAACATCAAAGGCAAATAGTGCCATCATCCATGCGGGTTTTGATGCTGCCCACGGGACTTTGATGGCAAAAATGAATGTTGCAGGCAATCTGATGATGGATCAACTGGTAAAAGACCTGGACATTCCGTTCAGAAAAAACGGATCGCTGGTTGTATGCTTAAGCGAAGATGACCGGCCGAAGCTGGAGGAGCTATACGAAAGAGGAATTGCCAACGGAGTAAAAGAGTTAAAGCTTTTGACAAAAGATGAAGTATTGGAAATGGAGCCGAATCTTTCAGAAAGTATTGTAGGAGCTTTATATGCACCTACGGCCGGAATCATATGTCCGTTTAATTTTACTGTTGCCATGGCTGAAAACGCTTATCAGAATGGAATACAGTTTTCTTTTAACACAGAGGTTACAGATATAATTAAGTTTGAGGAAGGTTATTTTGTTAAAACAAATCAAAAAGAGTTCAGGACCAGATATATAGTAAACGCTGCAGGCGTTTATGCTGATAAAATTCATAATATGGTCAGCAACAAAAAGATAAAAATTGTTCCCAGAAGGGGTGATTATCTCATTCTTGACAAGGATGTCGGATCCTTGGTTGATAAGACTATATTTACCGTGCCCGGTAAAATGGGTAAGGGAGTTCTTGTATCTCCTACTGTTCATGGAAATCTTATTGTGGGGCCTACCGCAATTGATATCGAGGATAAAGAAGCCACTTCTACAACGAAAGAAGGACTTGATGATGTTATAAAAAAAGCAAGCATGATAGTTAAAGATCTTCCGCTAAGGTATGTTATTACTTCTTTTGCAGGATTAAGAGCCCACGAAGTCGGCCATGAGTTTATAATCGGTGAAGCAGAAGATTCTAAAGGGTTTATCGATGCTGCCGGAATTGAGTCGCCGGGTCTTACAAGTGCTCCTGCTATTGGTGTTATGGTGGCAGATGTTTTAAAAGAAAAAATGGGTTTAGCCCTGAAAGAAAACTTTATTGCCCATAGAAAAGGAATATTGAATCCAAAAGAACTTTCGCTGGAAGAACAGAAAAAACTAATCAGAGAAAAACCTGAATATGGTACTGTAATTTGCAGATGTGAAACTGTTACAGAAGGTGAAATCATAGATGCTATTCATCGCCCTCTCGGTGCAAAATCATTAGATGGCGTGAAAAGAAGAACAAGGGCAGGCATGGGAAGATGCCAGTCGGGCTTTTGTTCGCCAAAGGTGATGGAGATTCTGGCAAGAGAACTTGGGGCATCAATGCTGGACATTACAAAATCAGGCGGTGCATCCACCATTGTTGTAAAGCGAACAAAATAACGGGAGGGTGAATTATATGGAAACCTATGAAGTGATTGTTATAGGAGGAGGCCCGGCGGGTCTTGCGGCAGCTGTGTCTGCAAGGGAGCATGGAATTGATAGAGTTTTGATACTTGAAAGGGATAAGGAGCTTGGCGGTATTCTGAACCAATGTATACATAATGGTTTTGGACTCCAAATCTTCAAGGAGGAGCTGACAGGTCCGGAATATGCAAAACGTTTTATTGATAAGGTAGAAGAACTGAAAATAGAGTATAAACTAAATACAATGGTGCTTAATATCAGCGAGGGAAAAGTAGTCACCGCAGTCAACAGGGATGATGGCCTTTTTGAGCTGCAGGCAAAGGCTGTTATATTAGCCATGGGTTGCAGAGAAAGGTCAAGAGGAGCTCTTAATATCCCCGGTTATCGTCCGGCGGGAATCTTTTCGGCAGGTACAGCTCAACGCTTAGTAAATATAGAAAATTATATGCCGGGCAATGAAGTTGTAATTTTAGGTTCAGGTGATATCGGTTTAATTATGGCAAGAAGAATGACCTTAGAGGGAGCAAAAGTAAAGGTTGTTGCAGAGCTGCTGCCGTATTCGGGAGGTCTTAAGAGAAATATTGTACAATGCCTGAACGATTATGACATACCCCTTAAACTAAGTCATACGGTAGTGGACATCCATGGAAAGGAGAGAATTTCAGGTGTTACCATAGCCAGGGTGGATGATAAGGGCAAGCCAATTAAAAGCACAGAAGAATATTATTCATGCGATACTTTAATGCTTTCTGTCGGTCTGATACCCGAAAATGAATTATCCAGGGAAATGGGAGTTGACATAAATCCTGTAACAAATGGTCCAAGAGTAAATGAAAGTCTGGAAACTTCAGTTGAAGGGGTATTTGCCTGTGGTAATGTCCTGCATGTTCATGACCTGGTCGATTATGCAACCCTTGAAGCTCAGAATGCGGGCAGGAATGCGGCAGAGTATGTAAATAAATATAACGATAATAGTTCAAAGGCTGTGGATGGTGCAGAAATCAATATTATTGCGAAAAATGGAATCCGATATACTGTTCCTGAAAAAATAAATATAAATCGCATGGATGAAAGCGTTATTGTAAGGTTCCGTGTAACGGACATTTTTAAAAACGCATATGTCGTTGTTTTTCTTGATGGAGAACGGATCATACGCAAAAAGCGGCTCATTATGGTTCCAAGCGAAATGGAGGAAATAAGGCTGGAAAAGGCTAAATTAGCTGCTCATGACCAGCTCAGAACTGTAACTATAGAGGTTGAAAAGGAGTAGTGGGTTCTATGGAAATAAAGGAGGTAATCTGTATCAGCTGTCCTCTGGGGTGTGTGGTAAAAGTAGAAATCGATGATGGAGGGATAAAAAATATAACCGGATATAGCTGTAAACGCGGGATAACATATGCGCAAAAGGAAATAACGAATCCTGTAAGAATAGTTACATCAACAATTAAAGTGGACGGAGGAGAAAAACCTCTTGTATCAGTAAAAACCAAACAGAGTATTCCTAAAAACAAAATATTCGATTGTATGGATGAAATTCGCCGTATGGTGGTAAAAGCACCTGTAGAAGCAGGAGATATCATTATTGAGAATGTGGCGGGAACGGGGGTAGACGTGGTAGCTACCAAAGAAGTTCAACCGGCATTCCTGATTAACCAATGAAACCTGTATCTGCTGCGCCTCCAACATCATATGAGCGATTACATCAATTTGTTTTCTATATTTTGAATGAAAGTATGATATATTAAAAATATGAATTAATATATGAACTTTAAGGTAAAGGATGCACATATGAGGAGTAAAAAAATTATAGTTGTAGGTGGAGGAGCGGCAGGAATGACAGCTGCCATTTCTGCCGGCCGGCTTGGTGCAGATGTTACAATTTTGGAAAAGAATCCGCGCGTGGGTAAGAAAATTTTGGCCACCGGTAACGGAAGATGCAACTATACTAATGTCAATGTGAACGTCAGCTGCTATAATGGAAATAATCCGAAATTTACC
Source organism: Clostridiaceae bacterium (assembly GCA_012523685.1). Taxonomy (GTDB): domain Bacteria; phylum Bacillota; class Clostridia; order DSM-8532; family DSM-8532; genus DTU059. The sequence continues at coordinate 5,939 of JAAYTR010000237.1, forward strand.
TACAGTGCACTATCGGATTTTACTATAGAGGAGACAATAAGCTTTTTTGAAAAATTGGGAATTGAGCATAAAGTTGAGGATTTGGGCAAGGTTTTTCCCATGTCGGACCAGGCTTCCAGTATCCTCGATGTTCTTTTATACGAGCTTAATAATATTGGTGTAAATATAATTTGTGATGCAAATGTAAAGAATATCCTCAAGGATGAAAACAGGTTTGTTGTTCAGGTAGAAAGCGGTAAAGAATATACCGCTGACAAGGTTATATTAACTCCGGGAGGAAAAGCAATGCCCTCCAGCGGTTCTGACGGAAGCGGCTATGAATTGGCAAAAAAACTGGGGCACAAAATAACCGATATCTTTCCTGCCCTGGTTCAGATTATGCTGGAGGGACAATATTTTAAACGTATTGACGGAGTTAAATTTGTCGGAACTGCTGAAATAATTCATAATAATAAGTCTATAATTAAAGACAGAGGAGATATTCTCTTTACAAACTACGGAGTATCAGGACCTCCTGTCCTGCAAATAAGCAGAAAGGCGGGAGAGCTTTTAAATCAGAGGAAAGAGGCATATGTAAAACTGGATATACTGGATGCCATGACTGTTGATGAAGTTAGAGCTCTTATTAACAAACGCTTTGGACATAATCCTGAAAAATCCGTGGAATTCAGCCTTGTGGGTCTGATAAATAAAAGGCTTATACCGGTAATTTTATTAGAGGCCGGAATAGAGGATATAAAGCGGCCGGTTTCATATATTACTGCCAGTGAAACAGAGAGTATAGTAAGAGTTTTGAAGGACTGGAGATTCAAAATCAGAGGAACAAAAAGCTGGCCCAGTGCTCAGGTTACAGCCGGAGGAGTTGTGACCGATGAAATAAACCCCAAAACCATGGAATCCAGGTTAGTAAAGGGCCTCTATTTTGCCGGAGAAATCCTGGATATCGATGGACAGTGCGGAGGATTTAACCTGCAGTGGGCCTGGTCATCGGGATTTGTTGCCGGGAAAAATGCGGCATTATGACGATACGAACGCTTAAGCAAAGGGAAAATATATGGTAAGACTATCGAATATCAAACTCAGGATTAGTCAGGCGTCGGACCAAAATGAGGAAAGACAGGCTCTGAAAAGCATTATATTGTCGAAAATGGGAATAGATGAGCAGGAGCTCATTGATTTTATTATATTCAAAAAATCAATTGATGCCAGAAAAAAAAGCGATATTTATTATGTTTATACAATTGATGCAGAAATAAAGAATGAAAAAATGTTTCTGAATAAGAACAATAAGGATATAATTCCCGCTCCCGTTTTGGTAAAATACAATATCAGTTTCGGGACCGAAAAAATGCAGGAACGGCCGGTAATTGCAGGTATGGGTCCTGCAGGATTATTTGCAGGGTTGCTTCTTTCAAGAAACGGATATAAGCCCATTATCCTTGAAAGAGGAGAAGATGTTGATTCAAGAACCCAGAAAATCAATATGTTCTGGCAGAACGGTTCACTGGATCCCGAAAGTAATGTTCAATTCGGCGAAGGAGGAGCCGGCACCTTTTCGGACGGCAAGCTTACAACACTAATAAACGACCACCGGTGTCGTTTAGTTCTTGAAGAGTTTGTAAAGGCAGGCGCTCCTTCCGATATACTCTATAAAAGCAAGCCCCACATAGGAACCGATTTACTCAAAACTACGGTGAAAAATATCAGACAAGAGATTGTTGCCAATGGCGGAGATGTAAGGTTTAAAGCAAAAGTAACTGATTTTATCATTAAAGACGGTGGGGTATCGGAGCTGGTTATTAATGATACGGAGCGGCTTTGTTGCAAAATAGTGGTGCTAGCCATTGGACACAGCGCTCGAGACACTTTAGAAATGCTCCATGATCGGGGCATAGAGATGAATCAAAAAGCATTTTCCCTAGGTCTTAGAATAGAGCATCCGCAAGAGTTTATTGATAAGGCACAATACGGTAATTTTGCAGGAAATCCGGGGTTGGGTGCGGCTGAGTATAAGCTTTCTTACCATGGCAAAAATGGGAGATCCGCATATAGTTTTTGCATGTGCCCCGGCGGATATGTTGTAGCTGCAGCATCTGAAAAAAATCACCTTGTCACAAATGGCATGAGCGAATATAAAAGAAACGGTAGGAATGCCAATTCAGCTATCCTGGTAGGTGTTACTCCTGCCGATTTCCCTGATGAGCATCCATTGTCAGGAATAGAGTTTCAAAGGAAATGGGAGAGTTTAGCCTACCAGTTGGGAGGCGCAAACTATCAGGCACCGGCGCAGCTCACAGGAGATTTTTTGGAAGACCGGCAAAGTACCGGCTGGGGGAGTGTAGAGCCCACTTACAAACCGGGGGTTGTTTTTGCAGAGCTTAAGAACTGCTTGCCTTCATATGCCACTGAGACACTTAGAGAGGCAATATTAGATTTTAATAATAAAATCAGGGGATTTGCAATGCCCGACAGTATTTTGACCGGTGTTGAAACAAGAAGCTCCTCACCGGTAAGAATAACCAGAGATAAAAATTATTTGTCAAACATAAACGGCTTATATCCTGTGGGAGAAGGCGCCGGCTATGCCGGCGGTATAATGTCTTCAGCGGTTGACGGAATCAAGGTGGCAGAAAAAATCATGGAAAGGTTTGCACCTGTATAATCTTGTGTTCCCAGAAAACAATGCGACTATTTTATTACATTAAATTTTACAACAACCTTGAACAAATCACCATCGACATATAAATCCAGGGTCCCTTGCTGCAATTCTGTAAGACTCTTTGCGATTGAAAGACCCAAACCACTGCCTTCGGTATTTCTGGAACTGTCACCCCGGATAAATCTGTCAAGGAGCTCATCGCTTGATATATTTAGGGGATATTTAGAAATATTTCTAAAGGTTATGACAGCTTGCCTGTCATCTGTGTCAAGATTAATATAAGTTCTGGTTGAGGGCTGGGCATATTTGCAGATATTGTTCATTAAGTTGTCAAAAACTCTCCACAACAGCCTTCCGTCTGCCATAATGAAAATTTCATCATCCGGCTTTTTAAGAATAAGCTCTAAGTCGTTTTCTTTTAGTTTTTCCTCATATTCTCCCACAGTCTGAGTCAGTAAAATTCCTATTTCGGTACGGACTCTGTTAACATCCATATTACCCGTTGAGGCCTTTGATGCTTCCACTAAATCCTCGGTTAATTTTTTCAGCCTTGCGGATTGACGATCAAGCACACTGATATATTCCTGCAAAGTTTTATTTTCTATATCTTCCTTCTTAATTAAATCTACATAGTTAATAATGGAGGTTAGGGGTGTTTTAATATCATGGGAAACATTAGTAATAAGCTCAGTCTTTAAACGTTCGCTTTTCATGCGTTCATCAACAGCTTTTGACATTCCCTGGCTGATACTGTTTAAGTTTTCTCCATGGCGTTTAAAATCCCAGAATAAATATCTGGTATCTACATAATAGCCTAAATCACCTGCTGCTATTTTTTCACCGCCTGTTTGCAACTTTCGAAGGCCAATGACAATAAAGAGTATGGCAGGAACTAAGACAAGCTTTTCAAGAAACCATAGTAGCGCTAAAGTACTTCTGTCGCGGTAAGAAGCCAGTGCAACAAATTCTGCCAAAGACAGGCATATAATAATAAGTACCGTTTTCCCAATCAAAGGTGTATTAAGAAAGATGTATTTTATGCTATTATGTGCTTTGCTTATTAATCTAACAATAAACCTTAAGATACGATATGTTACGGTATTTCTCCACCAACCACCTAATTTGCATCTGGTGGCGAAGGTCATACAAGCCAATAAACCAAGGAGAATATTAATAGTTCCAAAAACTATTAGGAGCAATATTACTCCAATAGTTGATATATTATATAACTGGGCTGGGATGGTAAATTCTATTATAATGATAATTAATAGCAGTAATAAGAAAATGTCAAAGGGGATATTGTCTATGGCGTTTGGAACAATCGTGTCTATGCCTTTTCTGCGGCCTGCACTGCACATAAGAAAAATAAACAGGATAATTGCTGAAATTATTGATATTATTGTAATGAGAATTAGAGTATAACGAATTTCATAAGCAAAGTTTATCCAGTTTTCAGCCATAGTATAGGCTTCATTGCTGGTTAAATTCTTAAAAGCCTCTTTTTTAATTTCAGTCAGAGTTAACATGTAAAAATTGTTTTCAGCAAGTAAATATATACCTGCAGCCCCAAAGAAAGAACTCAATACAGTAATAACAAAAAGAAATATAGCCGCTGTTTTTGCCGGTAAACTATGGGTCAATTTATTCATATTTCTCACCTCGCTCCATTTTATATCCCTGCCCCCATACTACCTTTAAGTATCTGGGTTCAGAGGGATTAATCTCCAGCTTTTCCCGCAGATGCCGGATATGAACTGCCACAGTACTTTCAGAACCAAAGGAGGTCTCGTTCCATACACGGTTGTAGATTGTTTTTGGAGAAAATACCACACCGGGATTTTCCATAAGTAATTTTAGGATATCGTATTCAGTAGGAGTTAAATTGACAATTTCACCGTCGCATGTTACGGTTTTTGCTTTATCGTCAAGTTCTATACCGCCAATACAAAGATTATGCGTTTTTATGGCTCCGCCTCCGAGCTGCATATATCTTCGCAGCTGAGACTTTACCCGTGCCATCACTTCCACGGGATTAAAGGGCTTTGTTATATAATCGTCAGCCCCAATGTTCAAGCCTAAGATTTTGTCGGTATCTTCACCTTTAGCAGTAAGTAATATGATGGGTATATTGTTTAACTCGCGAATTTTCACCATGGCTTCCAGGCCATCCATTTCAGGCATCATAATATCCATAAGGACAAGGTGAACATCATGTTGCTTTATTACTTGAAGCGCTTCTTTTCCGGTATATGCCTCGTATGTACAGTAGCCTTCCGATGATAAATAGATTTTTAATGCCGATACGATATCCTTTTCATCATCGCAAATCAAAATATTATACATTCAATTCAACCTCCTATTCCATTATGCAGATAAATATTTTAAAAACCAATAATTAAATCTATTAAGATTTTTTTAAGATATATTTTCCACACTACAATAACATAAAAAGGGTCAAAAAATATTTATATTTTTTGCGTTTAAAATTTAGATGTTCTTCTTGCAAAATTAATTTTTGTGTTATATAATAAATGTAATCAATACAAACTTGTAATGATTACAAATTAGGTTTTATTAAGGTGACATATTAAATGAGATTTGAGAATTTAGAAAAAGAATTAAAAAATAGGAATATTAATCTTTCATATCAGAGGCTGAAGATACTGGAATATCTTGCACATAATCAGTGTCATCCAACCGTTGATCAGATATTTATTAATATTCAGAAAAGCATAACTACCCTGTCAAAAACAACTGTATATAATACATTAAAAAAGCTGGTAGAAGAAGGTTTGGTCAGGGTAATTAATATAGAGGACAATGAAACAAGGTATGATATTGTTACCGAAGATCACGGCCATTTTAAATGCGAAAACTGTAAAACAATTTTTGACTTCAATGTAAATCTGGATTCGTTTTCAATAAATGGATTGGATAACTTTAGAATATTAGACAAGAACATATATTTTAAAGGTATTTGCCCGGAATGCGCGCAAGTGAATGAAAAGAACTAAAACTGTTTTTTGAGTAAATATTGAGAACTAATTTTCGGTGGCTTGAAAACTAAGCATTCCGAAAATTATAAAAATATCAGGAGGTATTATATGTGTAAGTATGTGTGTTCCATTTGCGGATTTATCTATGATGAAGCAAAAGGAATACCCGAAGCAGGTATTGCACCGGGCACAGCCTGGGAGGATATACCCGAAGATTGGGTGTGTCCGCTTTGTGGCGCAACAAAGTCCGAATTCAACAAGCAAGGGGAGCAGACCAGGACAGCCGAAAAGAAGCCTTTACCTGTAATCGAGCATTCTGGAGACATGAAGGAATTATCACCGCTGGAGGTTAGTGTTATATGCACAAACCTGGCCCGGGGCTGCGAAAAACAGTATAAACTAAAAGAAGCTGAGCTTTTTTATGAATTGGCAGATTATTTTAAAGCAATAACTGCTCCTTACAAAGATCCGAGTTATAATAAGCTGATTGATTTGGTGGAAAAAGATCTTGAAGAAGGTATTCCAAACGCTAAAGCGATATCATCCGATGCAAAAGATCGAGGAGCACTGCGTGCTCTTACCTGGGGTGAAAAGGTTACACGTATTCTAAATTCACTCTTAACCAGATATCAAAAAGAGGGCGAAGCCATGCTTCAGAATACGGGTGTTTATGTTTGTACAATTTGCGGGTTTATTTACACAGGTGATACCCCGCCAGATCTTTGCCCTGTCTGTAAAGTACCTGACTGGAAGTTCGAAAAGGTTGAAGGGGGTAATGATAATGGCTGATAAATATGCAGTGCGAAATATTCGCTTATGTACAAAAGACTGTTTGTGTCTCTATGTATGCCCCACAGGAGCATCTGATACCGAGAATAGTATAATCGATGTTGATAAGTGTATAGGCTGCGGAGATTGCGCAGATGCCTGTCCGTCAGGTGCAATTTCTATGGTACCAAAAGTATATCCGCAGCAGCAGCCTAAGACTGATAATGTTCTGAGTACCATGAAGGCGCTCTTACGTAGTAAAACAGAACAGGAAAGCATAGCAAGTGGCTTGTCGGGACGACTGGCAAAAGCAATTGAAAAGTCTAACCGAATTATGGCAGAAGACATCATTCGTGAGGCAGGATACATGCTTCCGCAAAGTCAAAACACCAGGGAACTTCTGGAATCACTCCTGAGTGAGAAACAACCTGAGGGATTTCCGGTGGATGCAGTTAAGAAACTATTGGATAGTTTTAATAATGAATATATTTTGGAGGAGAAAAGTATGAAAAAGTATCGTTGTACAGTATGTGGCTATATTCATGAGGGAGATTTACCTGAAGACTTTAAATGCCCAAAATGTAAGCAGCCGGCTTCAGCTTTTGAATTAGTTGAAGAAAAAGCAAAAACAGCAAACAAGTATGCCGGAACCAAAACAGAAAAGAATCTCCAGGAAGCGTTTGCAGGTGAGAGCCAGGCAAGAAACAAGTACACATATTTTGCTCACATTGCTCAGAGGGAAGGCTATGACCAATTGTCGGAAATATTCCTGAAGACAGCCAGAAACGAGCAGGAGCATGCCCGTATATGGTTTGAAGAACTTGGTGGGCTGGGAAATACTGCTGAAAATCTCCTGGCTGCTGCTGAAGGCGAAAATTACGAATGGACAGATATGTATGACAGATTTGCAAAGGATGCTGAGGAAGAAGGTTTTCCAGAGCTGGCTGCCCGTTTCCGCAGGGTTGCAGCAATTGAGAAATCCCATGAAGAGCGTTATCGTAAATTACTGAATAATGTAGAAATGCAGCAGGTATTTGAGAAAGGTGAGCAGGCAATGTGGGAATGCCGTATTTGCGGACATCTGGTAATGGGTAAGAAAGCTCCTGAAGTATGTCCTGTATGTAAATACTCACAGTGCTTCTTTGAAATCAGATGTGAAAATTATTAATCATAGTATTTGGTGAATAAAAAAAGCTTTACTGCTAAAGCAACAGGCGGATGAGGAATTACTTATCCGCCTGTTAGCATAAATATGTTATCCTATAATGGTTGAGGATGTCACTATATTGTAATTAGCATAATTAATACTGATTTATTTTCAGTTAAATAAAGGAGTCAAAAATGAATAATTGCAATCACAGTACCTGTCATCATTGCAATACACATCATAAGTCCTGTGTTTCAATAGTACCAATATTTAACCATCTGGAGGATGAACAGATGGATGAAATTGTCAAGACTATAAAACCGGGCAAATACAAAAAGGGCGAAATAATTTATAGTGCCGGAGACCAGTCTGATTCACTTTATATAGTTAATAAAGGCAGAATAAGAATATATCGGTTATCAGAGTCCGGGAAGGAACAATTGGTACGAATTTTAGCAGTTGGCGATTTTACCGGAGAGTTGGCATTATTCAGTGAATCGACTCATGAGTCATATGCCCAGGCCATGGAGGATACCGAGGTATGTATGATTAACCGCAGAGATTTACAGGATTTTCTGATAAGATACCCTTCTATATCTCTTAAGATCCTGTCCGAGTTTTCCAGAAGGCTTGAAAAGTCCGAGTTACAAACTACCCGCGTTTCAACTGAGAGGGTTGAAACACGCATAGCGCAATTTTTGACCGAATGTGTTGAGAACAATAAATCGATGGAATTCGTGCTGCCTATGAGCAAAAAAGACCTAGCTTCCTATTTAGGGACCACCCCTGAAACCATTAGCAGAAAGCTGGCTGAGCTTGAAGACTCAGGTTATATAAGGCAAAAAACAGCCAGAAGAATACTGGTAACAGATTTAGACGGACTTAGGCTGATATAAAGTTATTTTATGCAAAAACTCATTCTGGCCGCTTAGCGGTCTTTTTATATATATGGAAAATTTAGTTTTTGGAAAGAAATTAATCATGGATAATGAAGAAAATGATTTATATAAACGACAAAATAAAACTAAATCATGGTCTTAATATTAATATATTTTTGAGAAAATATATGTTCTGGACTATGTGCCAGAATCAAATGTACAATATTTGTATTCATTAAGATTATTTTTACATTTAGAAAGGGCTGATTACGATAGCAAAAAAATCATATCTTAAAATAAGAGGAGCCTCTGAGAATAATTTAAAGAGCATTGATATAGATATACCTAAAAATAAATTTGTAGTTCTTACCGGAATTAGTGGTTCCGGCAAATCATCTCTTGCATTTGACACTATTTATGCCGATGGGCAAAGAAGATACATGGAATCACTGTCTTCTTATGCAAGACAATTTATGGGGCAGATGAAAAAACCTGATGTGCTTAGCATTGAGGGCATCTCTCCGGCTATATCAATTTCTCAAAAATCAGCAGTTTATAATCCCCGTTCAACAGTAGGGACGGTTACCGAAATATACGATTATCTGCGGCTTTTGTATGCCAGAATAGGTACACCGCATTGTACAGAATGTGGCAAGGAGATTAAGAGCCAGTCGGTGGATCAGATGGTTGAACAGGTTATGAGCCTTCCTGAAGGCACTAAAATTCAGTTGCTGGCACCGGTTGTGAAAGGCAGAAAAGGGCGGCATGAAAAGGTTTTGGAGCAAGCGAGAAAAAGTGGTTATGTTCGCGCCTTTATTGACGGAGAGCTTTACGAGCTATCTGAGGAAATAGTCCTTGAAAAGAACAAAAAACATAATATAGACATTATCATTGACCGTTTAATTGTACGACCGGGAATAGAAGGCAGATTATCAGATTCAATTGAAAATGTTTTTGCACTTACTGATGGTGTGTTAACAGTCGATATTATTGGGCAAAAAAAGCTTACATTAAGCCAGAAATTAGCATGTCCTGATTGCGGAATCAGTATTGGTGACCTGGAGCCTGCAAATTTTTCGTTTAACAGCCCTTTCGGAGCCTGTCCGGAATGCTTTGGAATAGGGTATAAAATGCATTTTGACGAGGAACTTATGATCCCCGATAAAAGTCTCAGTATCAATGAGGGGGCAATACAGGTTTTAGGCTGGCAATCATCCAAACAGGAGGGAAGCTGGTCCAGAGCAATTCTGGATGCTCTTGCCGATGAATTTAATTTTTCTTTGGATGTTCCATTCGGATCATATTCAAAGGAAATACATGATCTGTTGCTCTATGGTACCGACCGCACGGTGAAAGTATATTACGACGGAAGATGGGGAGATAAGGTTCATGATGTTACCTTCAAAGGAATAATAAAAACTGTGGAAAAGTATTACCGGGAAACATACTCGGATACTATCAAAGCTGAATATGAAACCTTTATGCGTACTACCCCCTGTCAGGTATGTAAGGGACAGCGGCTAAAGAAAGAAGCTTTAGCTGTAACCATTGCAGACAAGAATATATTTGAAATGACCGATATGTCTATCCGAAATTTTGCGTACTTTATAAGTGGTTTAAAGTTGAATGATTACCACATTGCAATAGGAAAGCAAATTTTAAGGGAGATTCAGGCAAGGACAAGCTTCTTAATTAATGTGGGGCTGGATTACATGGCTTTATCCAGAGCAACAAGCACCCTGTCCGGAGGAGAGTTACAGCGTATCCGTCTGGCAACTCAAATTGGCTCAGGACTGGTAGGGGTGGACTATATACTTGACGAGCCAAGTATAGGCCTTCATCAGCGTGATAATGACAAGTTGTTAAGTGCGCTTATGAATTTAAGAGACCTGGGAAACAGTGTTCTGGTTGTTGAGCATGATGAGGATACGATTTTGGCAGCCGATTATATTATAGATATAGGTCCGGGTGCCGGAGAACATGGAGGAGAAATAATTGCGTGCGGCACAGCCGAAGATCTTATGAATAACACATCTTCTATAACAGGAGCATATTTAAGTGGCAGATTATCTATTCCCGTACCGGAAAAAAGAAGAACTACGGAAAAATACCTTAAAGTATATGGAGCCAGAGAAAACAATTTGAAGAATATTGATGTATCTTTTCCTTTGGGTGTATTTACATGTGTAACCGGGGTTTCCGGTTCAGGGAAAAGCTCCCTTATTAATGAGATATTATATAAAGTTCTGGCTAAAAGGCTGAACAGAGCAAGAACAGTCCCGGGCAAATATGACACAGTAGAAGGAATTGAGTATCTTGACAAAATAATTGATATAGACCAAAGTCCGATAGGCAGAACTCCCCGTTCTAATCCCGCAACATATATCGGCGTTTTTGATTTAATCAGAGACCTGTTTGCGTCAACACCTGAGGCAAAGATGCGTGGTTATAAAAAAGGTAGATTTAGTTTTAATGTATCCGGAGGCCGTTGCGAATCCTGTAAAGGTGATGGTACCGTAAAGGTAGAAATGCATTTCTTGCCTGATGTATATGTTCCGTGCGAGGTTTGTAACGGAAAACGATATAACCGTGAGACTCTGGAGGTGCGTTATAAAGGAAAGAGTATTTATGATGTATTGAATATGACCGTTGAAGAGGCGCTAAGCTTCTTTGAAAACTTTCAGGCAATAAAAAGGAAGATTCAAACCCTTTATGATGTGGGATTGTCATATATCCGATTAGGGCAGCCTTCTCCAACCCTGTCGGGCGGGGAAGCACAGCGAATCAAGCTGGCTGCCGAATTAAGCAGAAAGAGTACAGGAAAAACTATATATCTTCTGGATGAGCCCACAACAGGCTTGCATTTTGCTGATATTCACAAGCTTATAAATGTGTTGCAGGAACTTGTTGATAAGGGTAATACCGTAATAGTAATCGAACATAACATGGACGTAATTAAGACGGCCGATTATATAATCGATCTGGGTCCCGAGGGGGGCGATGAAGGAGGAACAGTAGTAGCAGAGGGTACCCCCGAGCAAATTATGGATAATCCAAAATCATATACCGGCCTTTATCTCAAAAAGCATCTTAGCAGAAAAATTTAGTTGATAATAAAAAAATGCATAAATATATATTGACAAAAACATTGGATTAATATAATGTATAAATATACAATTTGTTGAGATGCTAATGCATAAATATGCGGATAATGTTGGAGGAGAAGATATGAAAAAGTTTATTGCAATGACACTTATTATGCTTATGATAGTCACCTTATTTGCTGGATGCGGCCAAAAAGCCCCGGGTGGTACAGGAGTATCAAGTAAAGCCGTAAAGGTTATTGATATCCAGCTTACACAGGAAGAATATGCTTTCGGAGTAGACAAAAATCAACCCGAGCTGCTTGAAGAAGTTAATAAATTCATTGCCCAGATTAAAGCAGACGGTACATTTGATGCCATTCTTAATAAATATTTCGGAGACGGAACTCCTGAGCCTGTTGAATCAGCTGAACCTGACAGCAGCAAAGATCAGCTTGTAGTTGCAACAAATGCCGGGTTTGAGCCATTTGAATATACCGTAGGCGATAAATACTTAGGTATTGATATGGAAATCGCAAAGTTGCTTGCTGATCATCTTGGAAAAGAACTGGTTATCAGCAACATGGATTTTGATGCAGTTTGTCTTTCGGTAGGTCAGAGTAAAGCCGATATAGCAATGGCTGGTCTTACAATAAAAGAGGACAGAAAAGAATATGTAAACTTTACGGACAAATACTATGATGCCGCACAGAAACTCATAGTTATGGCCGATGATAAGACTTTTGATGATGCCAAGACAGCGGAAGATGTAGAAGCTATCCTGTCAAAGTTTGGAAGCGAGACAAAGATTGGTGTACAAAATGGTACTACAGGCCAGTTCTATGTTGAAGGTGATGAAGATTGGGGTTTTACCGGTTTTAAAACCGAGTGTATAGGTTATAAATCAGGTTCATTGGCTGTTCAGGATATGATAAACGGGAATATTTCTTTTGTAATTATTGATGAAGCGCCTGCCGAAAGTATTGCAAAAGCTATGAATGAGCTAAATTAACGAACAGGTAGCTTTACATAATGAAAATAAGGGGCAAACTCAGAATATCTGTCAACCTGAGTGTAGCGAAGGATTTTTAGTAAAACAAATTGCATTCTTCATTTCGCTGCGTTCCATTCAGAATGACAATTTCAAATTGAGCTAGCCTCTTCTTATATGTTTAAATAAATTATAAAATATCGTTTCATATATGTTATTATTATTGTATAATCACAAGAAAGTTTTAAAGGGAAGAGACTATGGGAAGTTTCGGTAAGAAAGTTGAGAAGTTTTGGGAAATATTTTACGCGAATAATGGCTATACAAAAGTTGTTACAGGCTTGCAAAACACTTTATACATAGCTATTGCCGGACTGGCTATCGGAATAATAATCGGTACGGTAATTGCTATTATTGAGGTAATTCCAAAGTATAAACGATTGCCCAGAGTACTTAATAATTTCTGTAAGTTTTATGTGGGGTTGTTTAGAGGAACACCGGTTGTTGTGCAGCTTTTGGTGTTCTATTATGTAATTTTTCCGCTTATAGGATTAAAAATTCCAGCTGTTAATGTCTGCGTTCTGGTATTTGGTTTAAACAGTGGTGCATATGTTTCGGAAATTATGAGAGGCGG
>JAAYTR010000238.1 GCA_012523685.1 Clostridiaceae bacterium
TCTGATCAGAATATTTAAGAAACACATGGATATTACCGTTCATCGCTATATAACACAACGGCGCCTTATGTACGGGAAGGAATTGTTGTATAAGGGGTATTTACCAACAGAAATACCTCAAAAATGCGGTTATTCGGACTATTCAAGCTTTTATACAGCGTTTAAGGCTCAATACAATGTTACCCCGAAAGAGTATTATCAGTTGTATTCACAAAAAAAAGCAAACCGGAAAAAGGCTGATAAAGGTATATAGTGAAGTGAATTACTGGAATAAAAGGATAAACTATAGAGTATTCCTGATTATTACAGATTAATAAGCTTGCATGGTACAGTAAAATACTATATAATTAATTTTGCCGTGCTAGACGGGGAGTTAGCGGTGCCCTGTATCCGCAATCCGCTATAGCGGAGTTGAATTCCTGTTTGAGGCATGCAAGTGTAAAGTCAGTTATGTTGCAAGGTACAATGAAGATTGGGTCTTGCGCAATTCAGAACTGTGAACCCCGTCAGGTCCGGAAGGAAGCAGCGGTAAGCGGATCCTCTGGGTGTGCCGCGAGTCAGCCTGGTCCGAGTATGCTGCGCATGGTACGTTTGTGCTTGCCTGTCGAGGACAGGTGCACGGTTTTATATGGAGAAAACGAGGTTATCCCTCGTTTTTTTTATTCGAGAACCACCAGACTGCGCGAAAACTATCACATGTATAAATGCAAGTTTGGTGCCTGTAGAGTGAGTCAAATGCGCCGCTCCGTGAATCCATCCGGGATTCAAGTCGCGTAGCTTCGCAATCCATGCTTCGCTGACGCCATTTGACATCACTCACGGCACCTGCTACGTTTACTGTAATCCTGAGCGGAACGTATACAAGTTTAGCGGCTGTGGCCTACCTGACGTCCCCCTGTTCCCCTTGCGAAGGTTTTCTTGAACTGATAAACTGTTAATACAGCAAATTAGTTTGCTGTATTTTGCAATCGGATTATATTATGCAATGAAGGAATGATTTGATGGCGCATATGGCATTATACCGGAAGTGGCGGCCTTTGACCTTTGAAGATGTTGTAGAGCAGCGTCATATTGTGACTACATTAAAAAACAGTATTAAAAACAATACTGTAAGCCATGCATATTTGTTTTGTGGAACGAGAGGAACCGGAAAGACCACATTAGCCAAAATTTTTGCCCGGGCTGTCAACTGCACTAATCCCTCAGATGGAAGTCCGTGTAACGAGTGTTTTACTTGTAAGGGTATCCTGGACGGCTCTATTATTGATGTTATAGAAATTGATGCTGCTTCAAACAATGGTGTGGATGATGTAAGAGAAATCAAAGAGGCTGTAATGTATGTACCAGCTATAACACGGTACAAAGTGTATATCATTGATGAGGTTCATATGTTGTCAACCGGTGCGTTTAATGCTCTGTTAAAGACACTGGAGGAACCTCCGGCCAATGTGATATTTATTCTGGCAACTACCGAGCCACACAAACTTCCCGCCACAATTTTATCCAGATGCCAGAGATTTGATTTTAAACGAATCACTGCTAAAGGTATTGAAGAAAGGCTTAAGGATATTGCAAAAGATTGTAACGTTTCAGTTGAGGATAATGCCGTAAGGCTGATAGCAAGAATTTCTGAAGGTGGAATGAGGGATGCCATAAGTCTTTTGGATCAATGCATTACAATCGGGAACACTTCCATTACTTATATGGATGTCATAGAAATATCAGGTTTATCGGCAGCTGAAGCTGTTAATAGATTGGCAGGAGCTATTGTTGACAAGAATGCTCCTGTGGCGCTTAATGCAATTAAAGAGGCTATGGATCAGGGGAGAGACCTGAAACCTTTTTGTAATCAGCTTATTTTATGGTTTAGGGATCTGATGTTGTACAAAAACGGGGGAGCGGCGCTAAATCTGATTGATCTAAGCGAAGAAGAGCTTGAACCTATAAAAGAAGCAGCAAACAAGGTTGATCTTGAGCGGACTTTGAATATAATCAGGGAGTTATCGGAAACAGAAGGACAATTAAAATGGGCTGAAAACCCACGAATTATAATGGAAGTGGCTGCAGTTAAGCTATGTTCGGATGTTCCCGAGCATGGCAGTACTCCTAACGACGTTTTAGCCGGTTTTGATATCAGACTACGGCAAATAGAAGACAGGATATCTAAGATCCAGCAGGGCACATTATTAAAGACTGACCATACTTCGAAAAAAACTAAGCCTGCTAAACCGGTTCCTGAGAATGCTGAATCAAAAGAAGAAAAAAGTACTGTAAGAAGCAAGGAAAATTCTTCGTCTGGCGGTGAAAAGAACAAGCTGCAAGAGTGGCCTGATGTTGTTGACTATATTCGCTCAGAGAATAAAATGAAGGTTTATGCATATCTTTTGGACACCTGGTGTTTTATTTCCGGAGACGGAACAGCCAACGTGGTAGTTGAAGGAGATGACACACTGAAAAAAACTGTACTAAGCAGGAATGAAAGCCTTGAAATTATTAAGAATGCAATCAGCCATGTTCTGGGAAGAGAAGTAAAAGTAAAAATACTTGATGAGAAAATGCTGAATTTAATATCAGCCGGGGATGAGGATGATCCGGTGCTGGAAAGGATAAAACAATTTGCTGAAGAGAATAATATTCCGTTGAATATTGAAGAATAGAATATTTATAGGCATAAAAATTCGGGAGCCGATAGAATACAGCTCCCGAATCTTTTTTATGTTTATGCTAAAGATGACTATGCTAAAGGTAGATACATTATTTCGTTAATAAAAAAATTAACCAATTCTCTTTCTTTAAGTCCAGCCTGTTGCAGCTTAAAATGTCGATCTTGATGTGGCCTTTGTTGCAGTTCAAACTGTAAACTATGATGTTGCTCAAAGTGTCCGCTATGATGTAGCCTATACCGCGGTTTATGATGCAAAACTTGTTGTAGACCATGTTGCAAACAATGATGCCGGCTTAGTTGTGGTTCCTGATGTCGCCCGGTTGAGTTCAGTTCTTTTTTGCTACTATCATTGTATTTGTCTGATGTAATATTTTTCTTATGGCTATATGCCTTATGTATTAAATCTTTGAAAAAAAACCGGTCCAGCCTTTTACGATATCGAAGAAAACCTGTGATGAACAAACTATCGTGAAAAACAATGTTGTCGAACTTCAGATGTGTTGGTTCTTTTGCTATATCTGGCATATTTACCGCCCCTAGTAATGTCTCTGCCTTGATGTTTCTAATATTTGATAATAACAAATAAAGAAAGTCTTAAGACAATGCTATAATAAACCATGAATATAAATATCACTATGAAAAAAACAGGGATAATACCCCGAAAAAAATAAGATAAGTTACATTACCAGCTGAATTTTAATGATTTTGTCGCAATGATATGCAGGGTTTATTGATATTTTTCACTGTCGCTGTTTAAATTATGGAAAATATTTTAAAAATCAGCGAATTAACGCTTGACAAAAGGTAATACTAATTGATATATTAAACCAGTTAAGTGGTATTCATATCTCGATTATTTCCCAAGTGCGTATTTGTAGACGGAATTTGAATAAATATGATACTGTTTATACTTTCAAATAGGCACTCAGACTAGAGGGCAGAGATTAAATTATTTTAGTTTAATATAAAAAATTCTATGAATAAATTTTTCATGCAAAAAATATAAAAGTTTACACAAGGCGGTGTATTATGGAAGACAGGTCTATCCTTGAGGGCAAAACCCTTGAAGATCTCAGGTATATTGCAAAAATGCTGGGATTGAAAAGCATAACCAAGTATAGAAAATCAGAGCTGATTGATTTGATTATCAGCGTGGGGGATGTTTCTCAGACAAAATCTGAAACAAAGGAGCAGGGTCCTTCTGATGCAAAGGCGAAAACGGAAGGAAAACAAAAGGAAGCTCCAAAGGATGAATCAAAATCAAAGGAAGAAAAAGAAGAAAATAAGGAACCGGCAGAAAAGAAAAAAAGAGGGAGGCCTAAGGCTGCCCCGGCTGAAGAGAAGACAGAGTCGAAGCAGGAGCCTGATAAGGAAATTGCAGAGCCGGAGATCAAGGCAGATGAGGTTGAGCCGCAGACAAAAAAAAGAAGAGGCCGCCCCAAAAAAACCGAGGCACAAGCTGAAGAAACTACGGTTGTTCAGGCATCAAATGATGAAGAGATTCAGCGGGAAGAATCTGTCTCTCCGCAAGATAAACAGTCTGATAATAACGTTTCACCTAAAAAAACCTATACAAAAACCACACATATCACTATTGGACCAGTCAAAGAAAGCGTTCCGGCCACAGACGACATCCAGAGTACCGAAGGTACCAGTATTATCGACGATACTCATAGCAGGGATATTATCGATTCTCCCGTTGACGTACAGGATGACAGAAAAAACGGTGAAGTATTATGTGAAACTGAAAAGGAAAAATCCGAATGTAATGGCGAGGATGACAGTAAAGCTTTAAAATATAGCAAAACCAAAGATCTTTCCCGTCTGGAAAGTGAGAATCCCGTTACAGGTATTCTGGAGGTTCTTCCTGATGGCTATGGTTTCCTGCGTGGTCATAATTATCTTTCCGGACCAAAGGATATATATGTTTCACCATCTCAAATACGAAGATTTAATTTAAAAACTGGCGATAGAATATTAGGAAAAGGCAGAATCCAAAAAGAAGGGGAAAAGTTCCAGGCCCTGCTGTATGTATCATCAGTTAATGGAGATCCGCCTGAGGTTGCTCAAAAAAGGCGGCCATTTGAAACGCTGACTCCTATTTATCCTGATGAGCGTATTACCCTCGAGTCCGACCCTAAAGAGTTGTCAACCCGTTTGATAGATCTGATTGCTCCTATTGGAAAAGGGCAGCGCGGACTTATAGTATCACCTCCAAAAGCGGGCAAGACTATACTGCTTAAAAAAATAGCAAATGCTATAACCTCGAAGCATCCGGAAATCGAAGTAATAGTACTGTTAATTGATGAACGACCTGAAGAAGTTACTGACATGCAGCGTTCGATAAAAGGTGATGTAATTTATTCAACCTTTGATGAGGTTCCTGAACATCATATCAAGGTTGCTGAGATTGTTATGGACAGAGCTCAGAGACTGGTGGAGCATAAAAAAGATGTGGTAATTCTTTTGGACAGTATTACACGTCTTGCACGTGCATACAATCTTACAATACCGCCTACAGGAAGAACTCTTTCAGGTGGTTTGGATCCCGGAGCCCTTCACAAACCAAAGCGCTTTTTTGGTGCTGCCCGTAATATCGAGAATGGCGGAAGCCTGACTATAATAGCTACCGCCCTTATAGATACAGGAAGCCGTATGGATGACGTTATCTATGAAGAATTTAAAGGAACAGGTAACCTGGAATTGCATCTGGATAGAAAATTATCAGAAAAACGTATTTTCCCTGCGATTGATATAAACCGGTCAGGAACCAGAAGAGAAGAGTTGCTGCTGTCACAGAAGGAACTTGAAGGAATCTGGACTATTCGTAAGGCTATGAGCAATGTTGGTACAGCCGATGTTACCGAGATGATTGTAAATAGACTTATGAATACTAAGTCAAACGAAGAATTTATTAAGGGTATAAATACAGCTTTAACTCAGAGGGAAAAGAATAATTACGATGCAATGTACAAGTAAAAGAAAGACAGCACTTGCATCGACTATGCTGTTGTGGTAAAATACCTATCGATGCTTTTTTAGTGTTAGAAAAATTGAATTTTATAAATGTAGTTAGTCATTTAAGCGAGGTGAAAACCATGCAAGAAGGTATCCATCCTAAATACGGTTCAGCAACAGTACGCTGCGCATGTGGAGAAACATTTGAAACAGGCTCAACAAAGCCTGAGCTGCGTGTAGAAATTTGCTCGCAATGCCACCCGTTCTTTACAGGAAAGCAAAAGCTTGTTGACACTGGTGGACGAGTTGACAAGTTCAAGAAAAAGTACGGCATGAAATAGAACCTGAATATATTTTTAGGAATTTTATGTAGGACAATAAAAAACCGGGGATAGCCCCGGTTTTTTGCTGATTAAGTTTTAAATCATTATTTTCACATATAATAGACAAGAAAAGGAGGCGCTGTATGAGTTATAAAAGAAAGGCCGTTAAATCATACTTTTCTATAGCCTTTGGCTGTTTAATAATCACAATATCTATGAATATATTTCTGATACCGTATAAACTGGCTCCAGGAGGAGTTTCAGGCCTTTCAACAGTTCTATATTATGTTTTTAACGGTACTATTCCGGTTGGCATACTAATGTTAATTCTAAATGTACCGCTATTTATTATTGGTTATAAAAGTAAAGGACGCAGTTTTTTCTTCCGTTCTTTGTTTGGAGCTGTTACCTTATCATTAATGATTGACTCGACAGCAATATTATTAAGCCGGATTATTAATGAGCATTTTATCACTTATGATAATTCTATGGCTGACCCGGACTTGCTTCTCTATGCACTTATGGGAGGAGGCATAATGGGATTCGGGCTGGCAATTGTTCTTAGAGAAGATGCCACCACCGGAGGCACCGACCTTATATCTTCAGTTCTTCACAAGCTTTTTCCAAGGTTTTCGGTGGGTCAACATCTATTGTTAATGGATGGTTTGGTTATTATTTTTGCCGCAATAGTGTTTAAAAGCTTTAAATTAGCTCTTTATGCCTCAATGAGCCTCTATGTATCAAGCAAGACTATTGATGCGTATTTGGAAGGATTAAGGTTTTCAAAGAGTCTTTTGATAATATCTGAGAATTCGGAACTAATAGCTAAGAGACTCCTTGAAGAGGTAGACAGAGGCGTGACCGGTTTAAACGGAAAAGGGATGTACAGTAAGCAGGATAAAACGGTGCTCTTATGCGTTGTTAAACGTGAAGAGATACCTGTTGTTAAGGATATAGTAAAATCGTGCGACGAAAAAGCATTCGTGCTGTTGATAGACGTACGGGAGGTATTGGGTGAAGGTTTTTTACCTCTGCGTTCGTCAAAAGAAGTCCAGGCAAATAATTAGTTAATAGTGACAAAATTTTCTGACTGAACAAATTGATGTTTACTTTTCAGTATTGTATAATATACCAAGTACAACTAACCATATACATTTTTATTTACTGTGAGAATAAAGATTTCCACCATCTCATAGGTGGCGGGAAGGATTATTATCTCAAGCGGGGATATATTATCCGTCCCGGTGTTAACCACCCGGAACCCGTTATAAATGTTTGTACAAAATCAATCACTAAAATGGAGGAAACGTATAATGGATGACAAGACAAAATTAGAATTAAAAAAAACCGCTGCTAAAATCAGAATGGGCATTATAACAGCAGTTTCATCAGCTGGCAGTGGCCATCCCGGAGGTTCGTTATCTCTAACGGATATTCTTACATTTCTATATTTTCATGAAATGCGTGTAGACCCTAAGAATCCTAAAGATCCCGATCGTGATCGGTTTGTTTTATCAAAAGGACATTGCTCTCCCGGTTTATACTCTACTCTTGCAAACAGAGGATTTTTCCCCGTTGAAGATCTTGCGGGCTTCAGACAGACCAGCAGCTATCTTGAAGGGCATCCGAGCATGTGTAAGGTTCCCGGAGTCGATATGTCAACAGGTTCATTGGGACAGGGAATAGCAGCAGCAGTGGGAATGGCTCTTGCCGGTAAAATAGATAATAAAGACTATCGGGTTTATGCGGCTTTAGGAGATGGTGAACTGGACGAAGGCCAGGTTTGGGAGGCAGCCATGGCAGCTTCTCACTATAAATTAGACAATCTCACCGCATTTGTTGATTATAATGGATTGCAAATAGACGGAAAAATAACTGAAGTTATGAATCCGGAACCCATCGCAGATAAATTTATAGCATTTGGGTGGAATGTAATAGAAATTGACGCTCATGATTTTGACCAAATTGAAGAAGCTGTAAATAAAGCTAAGGAAACCAAGGGAAAACCTACAATGATTATAGCTCATTCAATTAAAGGTAAAGGTGTTTCCTATATGGAAAATCAGGCCTCATGGCATGGCAATGCTCCGAAGAAAGATCAGGCTGAGCAGGCACTGGCTGAATTGAACGAGTATTTGAACAGCCTGTAAACGATAATCATCTGTATGGTGTAAGGAGGAACTTAATATGTCAGAAAAAATTGCAACCCGTGTGGCTTATGGCAAAGCTTTGGCTGAAATCGGGAAGAATGAAAATATAATAGTCCTGGATGCGGACCTTTCAAAATCAACAAAGACTGATTTTTTTCAAAAGCAGTATCCGGAGAGACATTTTAATATTGGTATAGCAGAAGGTAATATGATGGCAATGGCTGCCGGATTGGCAAGCTGCGGTAAAACTGTTTTTGCCAGTACCTTTGCTGTTTTCGCAGCAGGAAGAGCTTACGATTCGGTGAGAAATTCAATCGGATATCCTCACCTTAATGTAAAAATTGGTGCGACTCATGCAGGAATCACAATCGGTGAGGACGGCGCATCACATCAGATGCTGGAGGATATTGCGCTTATGCGTGCTATTCCGGGGATGACCGTTATATCACCGGCTGATGCAGTTTCTACTGCCGCTCTTGTTAAGCTTGCTGCTGAAATGTATGGTCCCGTTTATTTAAGACTTGGCCGCCTTGATGTACCAGTTATTTATGAGGATGGCGCCCAGTTCCAGATCGGAAAAGGAGTGCAGCTAAAAGACGGTAACGATCTTACAATAATTGCTTCCGGATTTATGCTTGATCCCGCAATAAAAGCGGCAGAGATGCTTAAGGAAGAGGGCATTTCAGCCAGAGTTATTGATATTCATACTATAAAACCAATAGACAGCGATATTATTATAAAAGCCGCTAAAGAAACAGGTGCTATTATCACATGTGAGGAACATAATATCTTTGGCGGTTTAGGCAGCGCAGTATCAGAAGTGGTGGTTAAAAACTACCCTGTTCCGATGGAGATGGTTGGACTGGAGGACACCTTCGGAGAATCCGGTAAGCCCTATGAATTAGTTGAAAAGTATGGGTTGACGCCGGAAAACATTTTTAAAAAGTCAAAAATTCTTTTGGACAGAAAAAATAAATAAAGATGTAAAAAAGAGAAGTTGTAAAACTTCTCTTTTTTGTGACTGCTGCATACCAATCAGTGCCTCTGCCAGATTTTATTTGTAACAGAGATTAAACAAACGACTGTTTATGCCGATATATGCTTTGAAAATATAGCTTATAATTTTTACCAATAACAGGATTTTATAAAGATAAACTATTTTGATACACAAAAGCAGGTGAAGCAATGGATTTTGGTACAATAATAGGTTTAATTGCAGGTATCGCAGTTATAGCCTATGGCATGTTCAGCGGTGGTGACGTATCTAGTTACATAGACGTGTCATCAATGATTGTAACTATAGGTGGCGGCATTTGCTCTAACATGATGGGTTTTTCGCTGGCTGATTCAATAAAAGCTTTGAAAGTGCTACCCTTAATATTTAAGGAACCAAAGTCATCGGCAATGAGTACTATAAGAACCTTAGTGGAGCTTTCCCAGAAAGCACGAAGGGAAGGTCTGTTAGCACTGGAGTCAGCTCAGAGTGAACTGCAGGACGATTTCTTGAAAAAGGCTATGGAACTTGTTGTTGACGGTATCGAGGCTGAAATCGTAAAAACAACAATGCAGTTGGATATCGATAGTATGGCGGTAAGACACCAAAATGCACAAGCATATTTCAAGGGACTGGCCGGACAATTCCCCGCATGGGGCTTAATCGGTACTCTACTGGGTCTTATTAATCTTCTCAGATCACTGGATGATCCATCGTCTATAGGACCTGCTATGGCTCTTGCACTTGTTACAACATTTTATGGAAGTATTTTGGCCAACTTTGTCTGCAACCCGATTATTAGCAAGCTTGGGGGCAATAGTGCAGAGGAAATCCGTTTAAGAGAAATGATGATGGAAGGAGTTCTCTCTATTCAATCAGGCGAGAATCCGAGGTTGATGGAACATAAGCTTAAAACCTTCTTATCGCCTGATCAAAGAGCAGAGTATGAAGCAGCGTCAAAAGGACAGGAAAAACAAGAGGGGCCCAGACCATAAAGGAAAACAGGTGAGATAATGGCAAAAAAAAGGGAGTCGGAAGAAGTCGGTGCACCGGCATGGATGGCAACATATGGTGATTTAGTTACCAATTTGTTAGTTTTTTTCGTTCTGTTGTATTCGATGTCCACAGTTGACCAGAACACGTTTTCAGAGGTTGCTGCGAGTTTATCCTACTCAATGATTAAATTAAATAGCAGCGAATCAATTCTTGATGGCAGTAACAACAGTATAATAGCGTTTGACTATACCAGATTTGACAGTGAAGAAGCAGCAGCAAAGCGAAAAGAAAAATACATTGAAGATGCAAATGAAATGGTCGTTGATGCCGAAGAAAAATTAAAGGAAAAAGAGTTTGATGAGGCAAAAAATGATATAAGGGATACCATAGCAGAGCAGGGAATTTCTGATAAGGTACAGGTAATAGAGGAAAAGGATTACCTTCTTATCCGCCTTGATCAGGAAATCTTCTTTGCTTCGGGAAGTGCTGACATAGTGCCGGAGGGTAAAGAGGTATTATCTTCTTTAGCACCATCTCTTAGAGAGCTTGAAAACGAGATTATGATTTCAGGCCATACCGATAATGTTCCACAGACAAATAAGAAATATGAAACAAACTGGGAGCTATCTACAGCGCGAGCCACTAATGTTGTAAGGTATTTAGTCGAGATTGAGAATTTAGAGCCATCAAGGTTCACTGCTACCGGCAATGGTGAATACAGACCTGTTGGAGACAACAATACTCCGGAAGGCCGGCAAAAAAATCGTCGCATCGAAATAAAAATTCTGAAGTAATAATGCGTTTTTGCAGGGAAATAGAATATAATAATCTAAGAAATGAAATTGATTTACAAGGGAGCCATATTTCCTCATGGACACTATCGTTTGCGATATTATAAGAACCCATATGCAAAAAGATTTTAACGAAGCCCTGCAAGCTTTGGGTCTTATCGTTTCGTCAATAAAATTTGAAGACAATACAGGGCTTTCTGTAATTATTGAAATATCGATTAATGAAAATGATTATAATTGTGCATAAAAAACTCGGAAACACATTGTTTCCGAGTTTTTACGGAAGGATCCTTTCGGTGTTTAATCAACAACCGGTACATCTCTAAAGAGAAGACTAATACAGTATAGTCCTGCAATACCAATTATAGAATATACAATATTAGTTCCCCAAGTTGCTATGCCAAATATGGCTTCAACGAGATCGTACTGAAAAAGACCCACCAGCAGCCAGTTTAGAGCCCCTATGATAACGAGCAAAAGTGCAATTTTGTCAATCGGTGTTCTCATATTTCTGACTCCTTTTATTTATTTAGGCGACAAAACGCCACCTTCAATGATTTATTGTTAACAGAAATTTAAAAATAATTCCGGCTATTTATTGAAATGATTGAATATTTCTGTGATATAATATACAGCAAAGCCAAATTAAGCTTTTACTTTGATTATTATTTTTATACAGATCAATTATAGTCTGATAATACTTTGGAGGTAATTAGATGGCAGATTTTTGGGATTCAGAAGAAATGATAAGCAAGTTTGTAAAAAACAGCAGGGAAGAAATTCAAATTAAAAAAGTTTCAAAAAATAATAAGTCATACGTAGATATACGGACTTTTTGGTATGACAGTAAAAGCGATGAATACAGGCCCAGTCAGAAGGGTGTTGCAATTCCATTAGAATTTGTTGGAGAGCTTAAGTCTGCATTAGACACAATAGAGTATTAGAATAAATAAACTCTTTAGAATGCAAGCAGTTTAAAAAAGTACTTATTAATGCTTTAACCGCACCTGCAATAAATACAGGTGCGGTATATAAGAACCGCACTTTTTTTGGCCGGCCGGTTAATAACAGGAGGTGCGGATAATAATAAGATATGCTTATGAAACAAGGGATGTGATAATATGGAGCCTGCCCTTGTAAATCCGTATCTACCGTCAGGAAGGGTTACAAAAGCTATTGCATCCGGGGACATATCAGAAGAAATCCTAAATTCATTAAAAGAGTCCGGGACAGATATTATTTTCACTGAGCCACATCCGTCGTTACCGTCACCATTATCTTACCATGCAGATATGCAGATGGTAAATGTTAGTGAGGGTGTATTTGTTTATGCTCCCGGGGTGTCAGAAAAGATGCTGGAAAAGCTTAAGAAACTGGGGTTTGAATTGATAAGGGGTTCAGTAACGCTTAAGAATTATTACCCTTTTGATGTTGCTTATAATTGCGCAGTAGTCGGGGAAAATGCCTTTTTAAATCCAAGATATACCGATCCGATAGTTCTGGAATTATTGGTTAAGAATAATATCAGGTTGAATCCGGTCAAGCAGGGATATGCAAAGTGTTCCACCGCTGTTGTTTCGGAGGAGGCAATCATAACCGCAGATTTACAGATCTATAGAAAAGCGGTTGATGCCGGACTTGATGCTTTGCTGATTCAACCTCAGAAAAACATAATCCTGAAGGGCTATGACTATGGTTTCATTGGTGGCTGTTCGGGATTAATTTCAGATAAAGAGATTGCCTTTTTCGGAGACATTAGTACTTTAGAGAATGGAGATGCCATCAGCAAATTTTGCACTAAGCACGGTAAAGAAGCAATTTCTCTTGCAAAAGGTTATCTTGTCGATCTTGGCGGTCTATTTCCATTAACTTCTGTATAACGGACAATGAGATTTACATATAATACACCTGAAGGGATGTGAGAGAATGCCATCCTTAAGGGTAGACAGCATGAAAGACATAAAAGGATTGGCCTGTTATCTTAAGAAAAGATTTGGGATGAATGCACGAAGTCCGTTCAGAGTGGTAGAACGCGAAGAAGAAAATTATCTGACAATCCTTATTGATGGTTGCATAAGAAAAAATGGCAGAAAATATCTGGTTGTGCTGAACCACTTATCTGATATATTGGCTGAATATATTCTTAAATCTCATGAAACCAATATTTTAGAAAAGATAATAGCCCGTACATGTGAAGGGCTGACAAAAAGTGACAGGGATGAAATTTATCGTATTGCTTGTATGAGATTATATACGCATTATGAAGCGAATATCGGCAGCCTCATAGAATCAAGACGTAAGTTGATTTCAGCTAAAATTGCTGAATACTTAAGAAGTGCTGATACGATTACTCTGGAGGGCTTTGTAACTTTCAGACTCGGTGACTATGTCAAAAATCTTGAGATTGAGGTAGAAAGGTCTATCAGGCAATTTTTCATAGAGAGACAATATGAGGAGTATATTAATCTTCTGACAACCTTCGTTAAAATGCAGGTGCCGAAAGTACCGGAACTGCATGTTTTTGTCCAGAATAATGGCTCCTATAAAGTAGAAGGTGCAAAACCATTCGAAATTCCCGAAGACGTTATAAATGGTTTTGGGATTCAATCAAGCAATCCTGTTATTGAAGATGACGATTTTATGATAGGCTTTCTTCTGACCTGTGCACCTGTCAGAATCTTTATCCATAATTCAGTATTATTCAGGAATAAGGAACTATTAAATACAATACGCATTGTCTTTTCAGAATGTATACTGTTAAACTGACAATACTATATTTTTACAAATAAAACCGTCTAAAACTGATTTCACCAAAAAAAGTTGTACCCGGGGTTGTTTTTGTGTATAATTAAAGCAAAATACTCGGGATAATAGCTAACTGGGGGTTGTTTTTTTGGCTTTTAAAGTATTTCAATCTGTTGTTCAGAGAATCCGTGATACTATCGGTTATGATTTTGGTATCACTGACAGTTCAGGAGTGATTATTGCAAGTACAGTCGAAGAAGAGATCGGTCTTGTTCATGACGATTGTGTCGATTTTTTGAATTCAAATTCTACTTATGTTGAGAAGTCGGATATGGTTATGAAAAAGATTGATAATAATGGACGGCTGGACTTTGTTCTATATCTGTTAACCAATCATCCGGATAGAAAGAGCCTGGCTGAGCTTATATCGATAAGCATGGAGAATGCTAAGCTTTATTATGATGAGAAGTATGACAAAAGCAATTTTATGAAAAACGTACTTCTGGGAAACATCTTAC
This sequence comes from Clostridiaceae bacterium, assembly GCA_012523685.1. GTDB lineage: Bacteria > Bacillota > Clostridia > DSM-8532 > DSM-8532 > DTU059. The sequence continues at coordinate 14,141 of JAAYTR010000238.1, forward strand.
CCGGTGACATTACAATCAGAGCCAAAGAACTCAGAGTGAAAAATGACTGCAGAAGAATTGTATACTTAGTCAGAACTGAAAAAACCAGAGAATTGTATGCTTACAATATTATTCAGAGCCTGTTTCCAAACAACAGCAAGGACTATATTATTTTACTTGATGATCAAAACACGGTCCTTATTAAGGAACTTAAAGAAAAAGAGGATAGCGACGAAATCCATAAAAAGGCCAGAATTATTATTGATACGTTAAGCAGTGAGCTTATGATAAAAGCAAATATAGGGATTGGGACTGAAGCAGATAGCCTGCGTGATGTAGCCCGTTCTTATAAAGATGCTCAGACTGCATTAAAAATTGGGCAGATCTTTGAGTCCGAGAAAAATATCGTTGATTACAATCATCTCGGTATAGGAAGACTCATTTATCAATTACCCACAACTCTTTGCCGTCTCTTTTTAAATGAGGTCTTTAAAGAAGGTGTTTTTGAAACTATTGACTCTGAGACAATGATTACTATACAAAAATTCTTTGAGAACAACCTGAATGTCAGCGAAACATCCCGGCAATTATTTATACACCGGAATACACTGGTGTATAGGTTAGATAAAATACAAAAAATAACAGGGATGGATTTAAGGAAATTTGATGATGCAATTTATTTTAAGGTTGCCATGATGGTAAAACGTTACCTTGATGATGTATCAAAATAAATTTTCCTTCTCTGATTTTTATGGGGGCATATCATGATTAGGTTTGTAGACGCAACGAAGGTGTATTCCAACGGAGTAATCGGGCTAAGAAACCTTACTGTCAGGATAGAAAAAGGTGAATTTGTTTTTATTATAGGAGCCAGTGGCTCAGGAAAGTCAACATTTTTAAAGCTCATAATGCATGAAGAGGTTCCAACAGAAGGCGAGGTCTATGTCAATGGATATAGTGTACATGACATGGTCCAATCAGAGGTGCCTTATCTCAGGCGTAGTTTAGGCGTCGTATTTCAGGATTTCAGATTGTTACCAAACAGAACAGCATACGATAATGTTGCTTTTGCCATGCAAATTGTTGAGGCTACCGCAAGAGAGATTAGAAGACAGGTTCCACTGGCATTGGGACTGGTAGGCTTAAGTAAAAAGGCAAGAGCATATCCGGATCAACTCTCGGGCGGGGAGCAGCAGAGAATTGTGCTTGCCCGTGCTTTGGTCAATAACCCTGCTGTTCTGATTGCAGACGAACCCACAGGAAATTTGGATCCCAAAACCTCAATTGAGATAATGAATCTCCTTGAGGAGATAAATCAGCGCGGTACGACCGTTGTAGTGGCAACCCACGAGAAAAGCATAGTGGATACCATGAAAAAACGGGTTATTACTCTTGAACGTGGAGAACTTAAGAGCGACGTGCAGAAAGGATCTTATTTCGATGAAAATTAGAACAATGAAGCTTCTTATTAAAGAAGGCACAAATAATGTTATAAAAAACAAGTTAATGTCATTCGCATCAATTATGACGGTTGTGGCAACATTGTTTTTCCTGGGGATAATTCTCCTTATTGCAATTAATATTACATCGAATATTGAAGCTATGAAGCGGGATTTAGAAATCACCGTTTTTCTGAATGTAAATGCCACAAATTATCAGCGCGAAGAAGTAGTAAGTTTTATCGAAGCGAAAAAGGAAGCCGGCGTTATAACAGAATACCGAAATGAAACCAAAGAACAAATGTATCAAAATATTAAAGAAAGCCTCAATGATGATTCCCTGTTAGAGGGTTTCAGCGTTGATAATGCTGCGGAGTCGTTCTACATAAAGCTTGCTGATCCAAATAACAGTGATGAGATAATCACAGAAATATCGCGTTTTGAGGGAGTCAACAATAATAACGGAATAGGGTACGGCAAAGAGGAGCTTGATAAGCTTGAAGGAATACTGAAGGTTTTTAATTACATAGTTATGGCAGTACTGGTTGTCCTCATGATTGTCTCAATATTCCTCATATCAAATACTATTCGTCTTACAGTATTTGCCCGAAGACACCAGATAGAAATAATGAAATACGTAGGTGCGCTGGACAGCTTTATAAGGTGGCCATTTATCGTTGAGGGTCTGTTGATAGGGTTTATAGGTGCTGCTTTATCATTTTTTATTACCTCCCAGGCATATCAGTGGCTTCAGGGTGTTATAAATGCAATACTGGCAAATTTAAAGCTGTCTACACTTAGAATTATGGAATTTGGTCCGGTGGCTTTCAGGATATTTATTATATATTCTATATTCGGAATTGTAATCGGTGGTATAGGAAGTTTGCTATCTGTCAGAAAACACTTGAACGTATAGCGTTTTGACGTTATAATAAAATGAGCAATTGTAATAAAAATGTAAGTTTATTTATGCATATTTATTGGTAGTTGTTCATATACAGCCAACTAACTTGAAAGGATGGGGCAGTTACATATGATAAAGCGGGCGTCGGCTTTGTTAATCTGTTTTGTGATGATTTTGACAATGGCGTTAACATCATCTGCTAATTCTATAGATGATGCAAGGAAAGAATTGCAAAAGACACAACAGGAAATTAACGCAATAAAAAATCGACAAAAGAAAGAGAAGCAAAATCTTTTAAACAATAAACAATACAGAGAAAAAATTATAGCCGATCTAGAGAAAAAAGGCCATGAACGAAGTCAAATTGAAGAAAGAATAAGAGAGATTGAATCTGCTATTGCATCTCTTGATGAAGCAATCAGATTAACAGAAGAAGAATATGCAGCTGAACTGAAGCTTTTTCAGGAAAGACTGGTCACTATATACATAAATTCCAGGACTAATGCAGAAACAAATTTACTTCTCCAATGTGAAAACTTTGAGGAGATGTTCAAAAAAAGCCACATGTTAAAGATGATCTCTCAGTTTGATCAGGATTTGCTGAAAAGCCTGGAAGACAAACGAAATGAAATATCTGATTTAAAGGCTCTTAAACAACAAGAAGAAGATAATGCACAGGAACAATTGGAAGCAATGCTTGTGGCTATAGCTGATCTTGAGGTGTCCCGTTCCGCAGCAGAGAAAGAAGTTCAAAAAACTCAGCAGGCGCTTAAAGAGCTTGAAAAAGCAGAAGATGCACTGGAAGCTGATTCAAAAGAATTAGAAAAACTGATAAGGAAGCTTTCATCCTCGGGGGCATATACCGGTGGAGTTATGCAATGGCCCTTGCCCGGGTATTACAAGATTTCTTCTTATTTCGGTATGAGAATGCATCCTATTTTGAAATATAATAAAATGCATGGGGGCATTGATATAGGTGCGCCTAAGGGAACACCTATTCATGCTGCGGCCAGCGGTAAAGTAATCTGTGCTGCATGGAGAAGCGGAGGATCAGGAAATACTGTTATTATTGACCATGGCGGCGGAATCACTACGTTATATTTCCACATAATGAACGGCGGAATACTGGTTAAAGAAGGACAAACGGTTGTTGCCGGGGATGTTATTGCAAAAGTAGGAAGCACAGGACTATCAACCGGTCCGCACCTGCACTTTGAGGTAAGAAAGAATGGTGTGCGGCAGGATCCTTTAAACTATGTTAAAGGTAAAAAGTAAGAGAAATAAAAATAATATCTAAGAGCTTTTGCAATAACAAAAGCTCTTTTGTTTTCAAGGTAGTTATAAATTAAAATTATTTTCTTACTTTATGGATATCATTCATGTGACTAACATGGTTTGAAAAATGACAGCATAGGATGTAGAATAGATTTAATTAAGCTTAAGAAGGGTTGTTTTAATGAGAAGAAAACAAAAAATATTACTTTCTGTTATTCTGCCAGCTTGCCTGGTTGCAGTGTTTTTTTTAGGCTACTTTTTCTCGGTAATTCAATTGATGTCATGGGATGTTTTTATATCAAAGCCTATAAATGAATGGTTTAAGCAGCAAAATGCAATATACTTTGATGCCGATCAAGTCGATGAATTGAATATTGAGGCATTTAATAAGGTAAAGAATGTACTGGAAAATAAATATTATAAAGAGGTTGATTTCAATGAAGCCTTCAGTCATGCGATTAAAGGCCTTTCGGCCGGTTTAGATGATCCGTATACGCTTTATTATACCCCTGAAGAAATGAAGGCTTATCTGGAAGGGGTATCTGGGAATTATGTGGGCATTGGTGTATCGGTCCATATGGATGAAAATTATCTTCTTACCGTTGCCGATGTATTTGCCGATTCTCCGGCAAAGGAGGCAGGGATTCTTAAGAATGACAAAATTGTAAAGGTTGACAACGAAGATGTTACGACTATAAGAGATGCTGATCTGATAGTGAAAAAAATAAAAGGTGAACCGGATACCAAGGTAAGAATTACTATTTACAGACCTGATGAGAGAATATACAAGGAATTCGAGCTTATTAGAAGAGTTATTAATATTTCATGGATTTCAAGCGAAGTATTGGATGAAGACATTGGATATATACACATTAAACAGTTTGATGATGATATTTATAGAGATTTTGAGGTGCATCTTAATAATCTGATGGCAAAGGGAATCAGGGGTTTGGTTATAGATTTGAGAGATAACCCTGGAGGCTCGTATTATCAGGTTGCCCAAATTGCTGACCGTATTGTACCAAAGGGATTAATTGTATATACTGAGGATCGTCATAAAAACAGAAGAGAACAGTATTCAGACGAAAGAGAATTAGAAATACCTTTAGCTGTGCTCGTCAACGGATATAGTGCAAGTGCTTCAGAAATACTTGCAGCTTGTGTACAGGACTATGATAAGGGTATTATTGTAGGAACAAAAACATTCGGAAAGGGTCTTGTACAGGAAATAGATATTGACTTTAAAAACGGTGGGGGCCTTAAATACACAAAAGCACGGTATTTCACTCCTTCCGGCAAAAGTATACATGGAGAAGGGGTTATACCTGATGTAGAGATTGAATTAAGTGAAGAGTTTAACACTACATCAATTGAGGATATACCCCACGATAAGGATAACCAGCTTAAAATAGCAATTGCAGAAGTGATGGCGAAGATTAAAGAGTAGGGACTTTTAATTATTACTGAATACCCATGAATATGATTGGCAATAATGTTTCATGGGGTGATAAAATATGATAAAAAAGGATGAACAGCTTAAATTGGAAATAGCAAAAGAGCTGGGGTTGCTGGAGAAGATTCAGACAGAAGGCTGGAAAAGTCTGAGTTCTAAGGAAACAGGACGAATCGGAGGACTCGTATCAAGAAAAAAGAGATCCAGGGCAATTTAAGCTGCAGGTGCTTTAATGTACACAAAATTTGCGGATTTTTATGATCGACTGACTCATGACATCGATTACGTTAGATGGGCTGATTATTTACAATCAGCCTTTCGCAAATATGGGAAGGATCCAAAGCTGGTGCTGGAGCTGGGATGCGGTACCGGAAGCCTGGCTGTTGAACTGTCAAAAAGAGGCTATGATATGATCGCCCTTGACGCTTCAACCGCTATGCTTAACAAAGCATGTGAAAAAGCGCGTAAAGTTAATCTGGATATACTGTTTTTGAATCAGGATATGAGAAGCTTTGAGCTGTACGGCACAGTAGATGCTGTTGTTTGCCTTCTGGACTCTATTAATTATATAACATCTTTAAAAGATATTAAGACAGTATTTAAATTAGTAAATAATTATCTTAATCCGGGTGGGCTGTTTATTTTTGATGTCAACAGTCCATATAAACTTTCAACTGTTTTGGGCAACCAGACGTTCTATGAGTTTGATGAAGATATTTCATGGGTTTGGGTAAATACATACAACAGTAAAGACAAAACAACAACATTCGACCTTACCTTTTTTGTTAAGAATGAAGATGGTCTTTATGAAAGATATGATGAAACTCATATAGAAAGAGCATTTACAGGAGAAGAGATCAGGGAGGCTCTTGCTTCTTCAGGACTTATTCTTATCGGAGAATTTGGAGATTTATGCTTTAAGGCACCCGCTGCAGATGAGGAACGCATTTTTTATATTGCGCAGAAAGCATGACGTGGTTATAATCGATTATATAAAATAATACTTTTTCAAACATGCAGATTCAATATAATTTGCAATTACGATCTTTGAATTAAGGATATGGAGGGACAACCTTGGGAAGAAGAGAAACACGGGAAAATGCAATGAAATTACTTTACCAGGTTCAGATACAAAAGGACGATATTGAGGAACAGATAAATCGTTTCATTGAAGAATATGAGATTAACGATACGCAGGATAAAGAGTATTTGCTTAACGTGGTAAACGGTGTTATTAACAATGAAGAGGAACTGGATAACCTGATTTCAATTCATGCCAAGGGATGGACCATTCATAGAATGCCCAAAGTGGATCTGGCTATTATGCGGCTTTCCTGCTACGAAATAAAATACAGAAGGGATATTCCGGTTAATGTATCTATAAATGAAGCAGTAGAAATGGCTAAAAAATATAGTGGCGAACAATCCAAGACATTTGTTAACGGTGTATTAGGTAAAATATTTGCCGAATTAGCGGAAGATACCGCTATAGATTCGGAGGAATAATGATGGAAAGAACATTGACCGTAACTGAATTAACCACATATATAAAGCAGCTTGTTGATAGTGACATGCTGCTTTCTAATGTCTGGGTAACCGGTGAAATTTCAAATTACAAGCACCATACCTCCGGTCATATGTATTTTTCTCTGAAGGACCAGGGAGCGGTTATTAAATGTGTAATGTTCAGAACACAAAACAGCCGGTTGAAATTCAGACCTGAAGAAGGAATGCGTGTATTAGCCAGGGGCTATGTGTCTGTTTATCCTCAGGGGGGAGCCTACCAGCTTTATGTTGACGATATGCAGCCTGATGGCATCGGTGCTTTGTACATGGCATTTGAACAGCTAAAAAAAAAGTTGGAAGCTCAAGGCCTTTTTGATGCCGGCCGTAAAAAGAAAATACCGGAATTGCCCCGGGCGGTTGGAGTAATAACATCACCTACCGGAGCGGTTATCAGGGATATAATTCATGTTTTAAACAGACGCTACCCTAATACCAGAATATTTATATACAGTGCAGCTGTTCAAGGTCCGGAAGCAGCCGGGCAATTAATTGAAGGTATCAGGTGCTTTAACACAAAAAAGAACGTAGATGTAATAATCCTTGCCCGTGGCGGTGGTTCTCTGGAAGATTTATGGCCTTTTAATGACGAGGATTTAGCAATTGCCATTTCAAAATCAGAGATTCCTATAATATCCGCTGTAGGACATGAAACTGATTACTCAATATCAGACTATGTTGCTGATTTGAGAGCTCCTACTCCTTCTGCTGCAGCAGAACTGGTTATGCCGGAAAAAAAGGCTCTGAAAGAAGCATTGGCTACAAATGAAAAAAGGCTGATTAACTGTTTATCATTTGGTCTCAAAAAGGAAAGAGAAAGGTTATCAAGGCTGCAAAACACGAGGGGGCTGCAAAGACCGTTAGATGCAATTAATCAAAAAAGACAGAACCTGGATGTCATTGAAAGAAGCCTGGTTTTGCATGGCAGAACCGGGTTAGACAAAACCAGAACCTCATTAAAAACAGTAGTAGCGCGGTTAAATGCTTTAAACCCTCTGACCGTATTGAGCAGGGGATATGGCGTTATTCAAAATGAAAACGGTAAGCTGATACGGTCTGTCAAAGAATTAGAACCCGGCGATAAGCTGGTTGTAACAATGTCTGACGGCAAATTCAGTGCTGTATGTGATAAAATACTTTAAAGTCTGGAGGGATTTAAATGGCTAAAAAGGAAGAGAAGGCTGATATTACATATGAGCAGGCTGTTCTGGAATTGGAAAGTGTTGTTAATATGCTCGAAAGTGGAGACTTGCCCCTGGAGGAGTCAATAAAAATATTTGAAAAGGGAATTAGCCTTGTTCGGCTATGTAATAAAAAACTGGATGATATTGAGAAACGAATTACACTCTTGATTGAGGGAAAGGAAGGAATCATCGAGAAGGACTTTAGTTCCGATGATTTATAAGAATGAGTTTTATTAACGAATATAAACAATATTTAGATATCGTGGAGGAATGGCTCAGAGGTGTACTCCCGCCGGAAAGTCTTTCAAATGATGACTTCCCTGAGAAAAAAATCTATGAAGCTATGAAATACAGCCTTATGGCAGGAGGAAAAAGGATCAGGCCTGTGTTATCTCTTGCTGTTTGTAATCTGCTCAACGGCGACATAAAAGAAGTTCTTCCTTTTGCCGGGGCTATTGAATTAATTCATACCTATTCGCTTATACATGACGATATTCCATGTATGGACAATGATGATTACAGAAGAGGTAAGCCCACTAATCATAAGGTGTTTGGTGAGGCTATGGCCGTTCTTGCAGGTGATGGCCTGTTAAATCTTGCTTTTGAGATCATGCTGAGAGAAACCATTAAAGGTGACAACAAGAATTTTTCCCGTCTGAAAACTGCCTATATGATATCCACGTCCTCCGGAGTTAAAGGAATGATTGGGGGACAGGTAATTGATATGGAATCAGAAAAGACCGCTATTTCATATGATGTATTGTGTCAAATGCACAGAAAAAAGACCGGAGCATTAATCAGAGCTTCGGTGCTGGCACCGGCTATACTACTTGATGCAGGGAAAGATATCGTTGATAAACTGGAGAACTATGCCGAAAATATAGGTCTTGCGTTTCAAATAAAAGATGATATTCTTGATTTTGAAGGTGACAGTAAAATTGTAGGTAAATCAACAGGAAGTGATACTGTCAATAACAAATCTACATTTGTCAGCATATTGGGAATTGAAAAAGCGAAGGAACTTTTGAGAACTTCTGTTGAAAACGCAGTTAATGCATTGAATGGTATGAATAATAACAATTTTTTAGCTCAGATTGCGGTATTTATCGCAGAAAGAGATAAATGATCGAGGATTTATGAGGGAGATACAAAATTGACACAGGTGGGAGCATTTTTTAACAATACGGCTATAACCCTGCCGATTCTTTCATGGTTTTTAGCCCAGTTAATAAAATTTATCAATCATTTTCTTCAACACAGGAAAATTGATTTTAGAAAGTTTGTCGCTTCCGGAGGAATGCCAAGCTCACATAGTGCTATATCGGTGTGTCTTGCGGCTGTGATGGCTATAAAAAATGGATTTGCTTCGAGTGAATTTGCCATCTCTACCATACTGTCGTTTATTGTTATGGCTGATGCAACAGGTGTCAGAAGAGCGGCGGGGAAACAAGCGGAAGTCCTGAACAAGCTTGTATACCATTCGCGGGAAATCAGAGTGGACAAAGAGTTAAAGGTACTGCTCGGGCATACACCGATACAAGTAATTGCCGGCGCAGCTTTGGGGATACTGGTAGCAATATTATTTGCATAAAAAGTGCTTTTAGTGTATAATATTTTCTCAACGGTAAACATCAGGATGGTGCAGTATCCTAGTCAGTACTGCCTGCTTCGAAGACGGGCCTAAAAATCCGTTAAAGGGCACATCGATGAAGTTCCTTGTGCCGGCTTGTTACGCCCAGTGATGGGTTGGTGCTGGGAGTTAAGGTTTAGGGGCAGCCTGCAATGGCATGCGGGAACTGACCCCTTTACCGCGGAGACCCTTAATTGTGGAAGACAGATTGCCCCGCGAAAGCGATAAAAATCTTGACTACGATGAGGGAGTGAACCTGCCTTGCGGTATCACTTTTTGGTGCTGTGGGCAGTGTAGCCTGCCTTGAGTGTTGTTTGGAGGATAACGGGTCACGTGTTTATGTACTGGCCGGTACATAAGCAATATTGCCGTTTGAAACCAGCAATGCAAAAGAGGCTAGAGCAGGCACAGGCTCTCGGGGAAAACCCCTAGGCTGTTTGAATAAGGCAATCCGGGGATTGCAGTGTGGACTAAGTGGTAATCAGGCTTTGAGAAGGGTAACCTTTCAACAACGGATTTAAAGGGAAACCGCCGAAACGGCGACGATTCGGTATCTATTGGGGAAAACCTGCCTGACCTAAGCCGCAAAATTTACTCGGGTTGTTACCATCCTGTTTTATTACTGATTTTTTTATGATATTGAGAAAGCAGGATTTTTGCTTGGACCAGGAAAAAGCAGAAAAGAAATATATAAAACTTTTTGATAAATACAAGGGATTATCCGGTGAAAGTATTCCTGTTAAAAAAGGCTCTGGAATTGAAAAAAAGCATATATTTTGGGGTCTTTTTATTACAGCCGTTTCTTTTACATTGTCTATACTTATATTATTTGCATCCACAAGTATATTTAAATCAATATCTCCCCCTTTGGCTTTTTTGGTTGTATTGAGTATTATTTTAATCGGTGTAATTTTTGACATCATAGGGATGGCAGTCACTGCAGCCGATGAAACTCCTTTTCATTCAATGGCATCAAAAAAGATGAAAGGAGCAAGACAATCAATTAATCTTTTGCGTAATGCCCCCAGAGTATCCAGCTTTTGCAACGACGTTGTGGGAGATATCTGCAGTGTTGTGAGTGGAGCTGCAGGTACAGCCATTGTATACAAGCTTTTTGCAGATAGCGCAAATATTTCTTTGTTTGAAGTGGTGTTAGGCGCTTTAATAGCTGCTCTAACCGTTGGTGGAAAAGCCTTCGCAAAAAATATTGGCATAAATAATGCCAACTATATTGTTTATAAGGTTGGTCGTATAGTCGCAGTTTTCTCCAGGAAAAGCAAGACTAACAGGAAATGTAAGAAAAACTGCTGATTTGAGGTGTAGCTTTAGTTGATTAAGAATAGTGATAAATGTTATGGATATCTTTCAAAAATAAATACCCCGGCAGAATTAAAAAAAATGACATATGATGAAATGGGTATGCTGGCTGAAGAAATTCGTTTGTTTCTTCTTGATTCTGTTTCAAAAACCGGCGGACACATTGCCTCTAATTTAGGTGTTGTTGAATTAACTCTGGCACTTCATAAGGTTTTAAACACACCTGTGGATAAAATCATTTGGGATGTCGGACACCAGACATATGTTCATAAAATTCTTACCGGGCGAAAGGATTCTTTTGAATCACTGCGGCAATTAGGCGGCATTGCGGGATTTCCCAAAACCCAGGAAAGTGAATATGATGTATTTAATACCGGACACAGCAGTACATCCATTTCTGCTGCATTGGGAATAGCCAGGGCACGGGACTTAAACCGGGAGAATTATACGGTTGTTGCAGTAATAGGGGATGGTGCTTTATCGGGCGGAATGGCTTTAGAAGCATTGAATGATGCCGGAATGTCCCGCACCAACCTGTTAGTAATTCTTAACGATAACGGCATGTCAATTGCTCCCAATGTAGGAGGACTTTCACGGTATTTGAGTAAAATTCGTGTTCGGCCATTTTACTATAAAACCAGAGAATCAATGCAGGCTTTTATTGACTCGTTGCCAAACTCAGGGAAACGACTCAGAAAGTTTTTGCATAAAGTAAAAGCATCGATGAAGAGCATGTTTATACCATCGATGTTTTTTGAGGACCTGGGATTCCGGTATTTCGGCCCAATTGACGGCCATAATATTAAGGAAATGGTAAGAGTATTTGAACAGGCTAAAATGATGAAAGGACCGGTTTTAGTCCATGTTACTACTATAAAAGGAAAAGGTTATAAATTTGCCGAGGAAAATCCGGGTATTTATCATGGTGTCGCACCATTCGAAATTGAGACCGGGCAGTTGGTGAATTCAGGAGGAGAGAATTATTCAGGCATTTTCGGTAAAAAAATGTGTGAGCTGGCAGAACAGGATAATAAGGTTATTGCCATTACTGCAGCAATGACTGACGGGACGGGCCTTTCACAGTTCAGAGAACTATATCCTAAGAGGTTTTTTGATGTAGGAATAGCCGAACAGCATGCGGTAACAATGGCTGCCGGTCTGGCTATGGGAGGTGCAAAGCCCGTAGTGGCGATATATTCAACTTTCCTCCAAAGGGCCTATGATCAGATTCTTCACGATGTAGCTTTACAGAATATTAAGGTGGTATTTGCCATAGACCGTGCCGGAGTTGCAGGTGATGACGGTGAAACACACCAGGGGATCTATGATATTTCATTTCTTTATACCATACCAAATATGACTATCCTGTCTCCGGCATCGCCGAATGAGCTTAAGAATATGCTGGACTATGCTGTTTTTGAACATAAGGGACCTGTTGCTGTTCGTTATCCAAAGGGTACAGGCCATGAATTTGACGGATCCGACGCTCCCATTGAATTTGGTAAAGGTGTGGTTCTAAAAGAAGGTACTTCTGTTACTCTGATAGGAGTAGGAAAGATGTTGGAAATTACCTTTGAAGCAGGCCGGTTACTGGAGTCTGAAGGGATTTCCTGTGAGATAATAAACCCGAGATTCTTACGGCCTGCAGATGAAGAAATTATACTGGCATCAGCCAGAAAAACGGGAAAAGTTGTTGTGATAGAGGACGTTATTCAAGAGGGCGGTTTTGGTGCTTATGTAACCGGACTTATAAATGATGCGCGCACAGGAGCTTATACAAAGGTTATCGGTCTTCCGAATAAAGGTATCGAACATGGTAAAGTAGAATTGATATACAAAAAATACGGGCTTGATGCGCAAGGGATAAAAGCTGCTATTATAAAAGAGTTTGATTTGAATAAATGACATATGGGGGGGCATCCTGAGCGGTGCGCAATGCCCTCACTGTCATCCTGAGCGGAGTACAGCGTAGTCGAAGGACCTTATATGATAACTTGGAATGACCTATACTAATATGACCTATAGAAACAGAGGTATTAAATGGCCAGGGAAAGATTGGATGTAATTTTATTTAAGAAAGGGCTTTTCGAGAGCCGGGAAAAGGCTAAAACCGCCATTATGGCAGGTTTAGTATTTGTTGATGGTGAACGCGCAGATAAGCCGGGTGCGTCTTTTGGCGAAGATTGCACTATTGAGGTTAAAGGCAAGCCAATTCCATATGTCAGCCGCGGTGGTCTCAAGCTGGAAAAGGCAATTACCGAATTCAATATAGACCTAAAAGGCATGATTTGTGTGGATGTGGGTGCATCAACTGGCGGTTTTACCGATGTTATGTTAAGAAACGGAGCAAAAAAAGTATATTCAGTAGATGTAGGCTATGGGCAATTAGCCTGGGAACTCAGAAACAATCCCAAAGTAATCTGTATGGAGCGTACTAATTTCCGGTATGTAACTAAAGAGCAGATAAGCGAACCTTTGGATTTTGGTTCTGTTGATGTTTCTTTCATATCCCTGAAACTTATACTGCCACCTTTAAAAGCTTTACTGAAGCCTTTCGGTAAAGTTGTATGCCTTGTAAAGCCTCAATTTGAAGCAGGTAGAAACAAGGTAGGGAAAAAAGGGGTTGTAAAAGACCCCGGCGTCCATGAAGAAGTAATAAATTCAGTTATATCATCATCCCGGGAATTGGGGTATTCTGTTTCAGGTCTTTCGTTTTCACCTATTACCGGACCGGAAGGTAATATTGAGTACTTGCTTTATTTAATAAACGGGGACATGGAAAAAAAGTCTGAGATCATTGTCCCGGACACAGTCAAATCAGCGCATTCTACACTAGGCTGATATTATCATATTTCGGATGGAATAAGATGCATTAATTCTTCTACTGTATTAGCAGCAGAGAGAACTTTCAGAATCTTCTTGCTGGGAGTATGATAAATAGTAAAATCGTCAGATTCTCCAATTTCCTCCCGAACGCTTTTAATTGTGGATTCCTTAAACGGGTCAAACCCCCAATCATCGACATCTACCTGAAAACAGGCATCAATGCGTACCCATTTATCCAGTTCCTGAATATAGACACCATTAAATCCATGGGCAATAAGCCTCTCAAGATCTTCATAATAACGGATTTGATAGCAGAACCCGGTGGGAATACCCGAAGCTCTCATAAGAGCAGCAAGTAGATGAGCTTTTGCAAAACAAATTCCATGCCCTTTATCCAATACCTCAGAAGCTGTTTTAGTTACACTGGTTGCATCAATATCAACAGAATGAAAGATATGATCTCTTGTAAATTCATAAATTTCCCGCGCTTTTGAAAGATTGTCTTTTAGACCGTATGTAAGCTGCTGTGCTGTCTGCGATACCAATGGATGGTCAAAATCCAGCACATCACTGCTTTCAAGATAATCACTTATGTCCGACTTATCCGGATTCGGGTCAGGCATTATAATTTTCAACTCCTTTAAAAAATTCAGTTTTAATAGTATGCTACCATTGTTTTTTGTTTGATGCAAGACTATTATATTACTTATATTATGTTATGCTATAATCAGGAATGTAACGTTTATGGAAATTAATCGGGGCGGTATTAATGAAAATAAAAAAACTGATTCAGGAAATAATAGGTCTGATTGTCACAATAATAGTGATATTTACTATTGTCTTTACACTTAATTTGTTTGTTTTTACCATATCCAGGGTTAATCAGGTTTCAATGCAAAATACTTTATTTGAAGGAGATATTGTTTATTATAACCGGCTTGCCAGCAAACAGCATCATTTTAACAGAGGGGATCTTGTGCTTTTTTTGACGGACGGAAGAGAAAGACATGGGATTTTAGACGCAATAAGTATCAAATTAACAGATTTAAAAGATGCATTTACCGGCAGAGGGAAATTCACGAACAAGCGTTATGTCAAGCGTATTATAGGAATACCCGGAGATATTATAGAAATAGACGATGAAGGTAATGTTTACGTGAACGGAGTGGTCGAAAACAAACCATATGTTTTAGGACATACTTCTAAAGGAAATATGGAGTATCCTCTTAAGGTTCCGGAAAATAAATTCTTTGTTTTGGGTGATAACAGGGAGATGTCTGATGACAGTCGTGATTTTGGTTGTGTCAGTATAAATTCTTGTGAGGGAAAAGCAGTTTTTATTCTTTGGCCCTCATCAAGAGTAAAACGAATAAAATAAACTGTTGCGAGGATGATATGGAAAAACAGATTAATTATGAGAAAAGAAGGCTTCCTGTACCGTTTGATTCAGGCTTAATGTATACTGTTGTTGCAATTTACTATGTATATGCATACCAGTATATTGCTAAGTTTAATTTTTCCACAGAAATAAATCTTGTACTTTCCCAGGTTTTATTTCTGGTTGTACCTCCTTTATTATTGGCTTTAATCAAAAAATACGATATAAAAGAAACGTTCAGGCTTAAAGCGCCAAAACCGATGGAAGTTCTACTTATGCTTGTTATAAGCCCCGTTATGGTTATTGCCGGATTCTGCGCCGGATTTATCGGACTTCTCGCTGTAAAAGGAATTTTTGGAAGAGTATATATTGCAGGCGATACTACAGATTTAATGTCCAATGATATTATTATTTCTCTGCTGTTGGTAGCAGTATTGCCGGCGGTCTGTGAGGAATTGCTCTTTAGAGGGATGATTCAAAGAGGTCTGGAAAGGATTGGAGCAGGCTGGTCTATATTTTTAAGCGGTATATTATTCGGTCTGTTCCATTTTGATTTTCAACGGTTGGCAGCTCAGACTCTGATTGGGTTTCTGGCAGCATATGTGGTTTACCGTACCGGTTCAATTTTTAATGGTATGATTCTTCATTTTAGCAATAACGGTCTCTTGACGATTTTTGCAAACTATATGGCAGGATCAGAGGTGCAGGGCGCGCAAGTTGTGACTGATCCCTTTGATGTTCCGGAATTTGCGCAGATTGCGGCTCAATACAACATTTCAACTGAGCAGTTGCTTGGGATAATGGCAGCAGTGTTTGCGGTTTTTCTGGCAATAAGTGTGGCAGTTATTTTTGGTCTTATTATAGTTTTGAGATCCATTACCCGAAAGACCGTGGAAAAACCTGATAAAATAAAAGGCAGCGGAAAAGGTATGCTTATCGGCCTTCCCGGTCTTTTAATGATAGGTATTGTCTATACAGGACTTGGATTAATGCTCCTTAATAACAATATGGGTCAGAAAATCCTTCAATTTATGGGAATGCTGTAACAGAGTATCAAATAACAGGTATTATTTAGTGTATATACGGAAAGGTTTAGAATATATGATAATTGCTGATCAATGGACCGAATATAAGCTTCTGGATGCAGGAGACGGTGAAAAGGTTGAAAGCTGGAACGGTATAATTTTAAGAAGACCCGATCCCCAGGCCATCTGGCCCTGGACAAAACCGGATGTGCGGGACAATGTACATGCTCATTATCACAGAAGCAAAGCCGGAGGCGGACACTGGGAATATAAAACGGTCATTCCCGACAATTGGACTATCAGATATAAGAATCTGGCTTTTAATGTAGAGCCTACTGGATTTAAGCATACAGGCCTTTTCCCGGAACAGGCCGTCAATTGGGACTGGATGATGGAAAAAATAATTGAGTCAAAAAGGCAGATTTCTGTTCTCAATCTGTTTGCTTATACAGGCGGAGCTACCTGTGCCTGTCTTGCAGCAGGGGCTTCAGTGTGCCATGTTGACGCTTCAAAGGGTATGGTTACGTGGGCAAAGAAAAATGTTGAATTATCAAATCTGAAAGATAAACCGGTACGTTTTATTGTGGATGATTGTATGAAATTTGTCCAGAGAGAAATAAGGCGGGGTCGTTTTTACGATGCAATTATTATGGATCCTCCTTCATATGGAAGAGGTCCTAAAGGAGAACTGTGGAAGCTGGAGGATGAGCTGTTTTCACTGGTAAATACCTTAAAGGATGTTATGAGCAATGCCCCGTTGTTTTTCCTTCTGAATTCTTACACTGCCGGTTTTTCTCCCAGAGTTTCGGCAAATATGCTTGAACTTTGTTTAAAAAGAAAATTTGGCGGAAAAGTTAATAGTGGTGAGATAGGTCTGCCCGTTACTGATTCAGATATAGTACTACCCTGTGGAAACTATGCACGATGGGACATGTAGAATTAATTAGATTATATTATGGTTGATAAAACAATTTAATGGTATAATATCCAAATAGCATAGGTTGCGATTTTGAAAGGAAGGATTTTTATTCGCCTATGAAAAATGAAAACAGGAATTTAAGACTTATTATCGATTCGTTGGAGGATAGCAAAGCCAAGAATATTAAAGCTATTGATATCCGTAATCTGACAACTATCGCCTATTATTTTGTAATTGCAAGCGGCACGTCTGTTACACATATTAAAGCTCTTAATGATAATTTGGTTAAAAAGCTGTCGGAGAATGGATTGGAACCTTTAAGGATAGAAGGATATAATCATGCAAGATGGATATTGCTGGACTACGGTGATATTATTGTACACATCTTCCATGAAGAAGACAGAGAATACTATGGTCTTGAAAGACTATGGCAGGACGGGAAATCTGTTGATTTCCGGGGACTGGCAGAGACTATATAAGGGATTCAAATATCGGAGGTTATAGATATGAGTTATTCTAGAGAAGTAGATATAAAATGGCAGAAAAAATGGGAAGACACCAATCTATATAAGTTTGATAGAAATAAGCTTGATAAAAAGCTTTATTGTCTTGAAATGTTCTCTTATCCATCAGGAGCCAATCTTCATGTTGGGCACTGGTATAATTTCGGTCTCACTGATTCATGGGCAAGAATGAAGAGAATGCAGGGTTATAATGTTTTCCACCCTCAAGGATTCGATGCTTTTGGACTTCCTGCCGAAAACTATGCTATCAAGACCGGAATACATCCTATGGACTCAACTATGAAAAATATAGATACCATGAAACGGCAGCTGAAAGAAATGGGGGCAACCTTTGACTGGGACTATGAGGTAATAACCTGTGCCCCCGAATACTATAAATGGACTCAATGGATTTTCCTTCAGTTATATAAAAAGGGTCTGGCTTACAGAAAAAATGCTCCGGTTAACTGGTGCCCAAGCTGTAAGACTGTTCTGGCCAATGAACAGGTTGTAGATGGTGCATGTGAGCGCTGTAACAGCGAGGTAACAAGAAAGAATCTAACACAATGGTTTTTCAAAATAACCGAATATGCACAAGAATTGTTAGATTGTCTGCCAGGGCTGGATTGGCCGGAAAAAACCAAGAAAATCCAGACTAACTGGATAGGCCGTTCAGAGGGTGCACAGATAGAGTTTAAGGTGGAGAATGGGGATAAGTCTTCGGAGAATCTCGCATTCAATGTATTTACAACGCGTGCTGACACGCTTTATGGTGTAACTTATGTGGTTTTGGCGCCGGAGCACGAACTTGTTGATAAAATAGCCACCCCTGAGTGTAAAAAAGCTGTAGAGGATTATCGTACAAAGGTTAGCAAGGTTTCGGAAATTGACAGGCTATCAACAGCCAGGGAAAAAACCGGTGTGTTTACTGGTGCCTATGCTATTCATCCTCTAACCGGTAAGAGAGTCCAGATATGGATTGCTGATTATGTCCTCGGAGGCTATGGAACCGGCTGCGTTATGGCTGTACCTGCCCATGATGAACGGGATTATGAGTTTGCTACTAAGTATGGACTTGATATAATTCGTGTTATCAAAGGAAATGAAGGCGTTGATGATAATCTTCCATTTGTAGAAGACGGTATTTTAACAAATAGCGAAGAATTTGACGGAATTACGTCGGAAGATGCCCGCCTGAGAATTGTTGATAAGCTTTCCCAACAAGGGAAGGGAGAGCTTAAGGTTACCTACCGCTTAAGGGACTGGCTTGTTTCAAGGCAGCGCTATTGGGGGGCTCCAATTCCAGTTGTTCATTGTGAAAAGTGTGGTATTGTTCCGGTGCCCGAAGACCAGTTGCCGGTTGAACTTCCTTATGATGTTGTATTTACTCCTGATGGCGAGTCTCCGCTTGCCAAATGTGAGTCTTTTATAAATACCGTTTGTCCCACCTGTGGAGGTAATGCAAAAAGAGATTCGGACACATTGGATACCTTCGTCTGCTCGAGCTGGTATTTTTTAAGGTATCCGGACAATAAGAACGATAAAGAAGCCTTTAATACTGAATGGATAAATAAAATTCTTCCTGTTGATAAATATGTTGGTGGCGCAGAGCATGCTGCCATGCATCTTCTTTATGCGCGATTTTTCACAAAGGCATTGAGAGATATGGGTTATCTTAATTTTGATGAACCATTCCTTTCATTAATACACCAGGGTACCATTTTAGGCTCAGATGGCCAAAAAATGTCTAAGTCGAGAGGCAATACCGTAACACCGGACGAATATATAAACAAATATGGTTCTGATGTTTTCAGAATGTATCTGGCCTTCGGCTTTGCATATGTTGAAGGCGGCCCCTGGAGCGATGACGGAATAAAGGCTATAGATCGTTTCATAGGACGGATCGACAGGATAATTGAAAAACATGTTGGCGAAAGAGTAAAACCGTCTTCAGACACTATGGGAGCCGATGAGAAAGAGCTTAATTATGTGCGGCACAACACTATTAAAAGTGTTACCCAGGATACTGACCA
>JAAYTR010000239.1 GCA_012523685.1 Clostridiaceae bacterium
GACCGCTGCGATTTAGCGCTCCATTTCCAACATCCAGTTTCTAGTCGCGCTCGCTACGCAATCCATGCTCCGCTTTAAATCGCAGCAGCCACGCCGCTTAATTATGTTTGTACAAACAAAGACTAGTGCGCATTATTCTTAATATGAGCTTACGAATATCAAGAAAGTTGCCGCCGCGACAGCAAGGCAATTTTCTTAAAATCTGCTCAGACTAGCGAATTCCCTTATGATACTCCTGCAGGGACTTTATTCTGTTATTACCTGCTTCTTCACTCAAACAGGCTTTTATTCCTTTAGCACTTGCTAAAGCTGCCGGCAGAGTTGTAATATAGGAAACCTTGTATTTTATTGCTGCCTTACGGATATAGGAATC
Organism: Clostridiaceae bacterium; assembly: GCA_012523685.1. GTDB lineage: Bacteria > Bacillota > Clostridia > DSM-8532 > DSM-8532 > DTU059. The sequence continues at coordinate 374 of JAAYTR010000239.1, forward strand.
GTCATATTGTCCTCGTTTTCCAATGGGTGTATTAATAACCAGCTGGATTTCCTTATTCATAATCCCGTCAACTATGTTGGGTCTTCCTTCATATAGCTTGTTTATGATTTCAGCCTCAATACCATTCTCCTTAAGGAACTTATATGTACCCGCCGTAGCCTTAATCCTGAATCCTAAATCAGCAAACTCTTTTGCAACTTCCAAAACAGCGGGGCGGTCACTTTTAGCGACACTTATAAGGACAGTTCCGGAAGTAGGAAGTTCAACCTGTGTTGCCTCCTGAGATTTATAAAATGCAATTCCAAAGGTATCGGCTAATCCCAGCACCTCACCGGTAGATCTCATTTCCGGACCTAAAACAGGGTCTACCTCAGGGAACATATTAAACGGGAAAACGGCTTCCTTTACACCGTAGTGAAGTATTCTTCCAGAAGGTATAACAGGCATCCTGGCAATTGCGCCTGTTTCTTTTGCCATTATAAGTTCGGTAGCAATCCTGGCCATGGACACGTTGCATATCTTTGAAACCAGAGGTACAGTACGGGATGCTCTGGGATTTGCCTCTAATACATATACTTTATCATGGGATATAGCGTATTGCATATTCATAAGACCGACAACCCCAAGCTCCCGGGCAATTTTCTCGGTATATTCAGTAATAGTTTTTATATGCTTTTCGGGAATACTTACGGGAGGGATGACACAAGCCGAGTCTCCCGAATGGATACCGGCAAATTCTATATGTTCCATCACAGCCGGAACTAGACAGCTATTACCGTCTGTTACTGCATCAGCCTCACACTCAATTGCATGATCCAGAAATTTGTCTATCAGCACAGGCCTTTCCGGAGAAATATTTTCAGCACAGGTTATATAATTCTTTAAAGATTCCTCGTCATAAACAACCTCCATGCCGCGTCCTCCCAACACATAGGACGGCCTTACCATCAATGGATAGCCGATTTCATCAGCTGCAGCCAAAGCTTCATCTATGTTGCATGCCATTGCAGATTGAGGCATCGGAATATTAAGCTTATTCATTATTTCACGGAATCTGTCCCTGTCTTCAGCAAGATCAATAGTTTCCGGAGAGGTCCCGAGTATTTTTACACCTGCATTTTCTAACTCTTTAGCTATATTGAGGGGAGTCTGACCTCCAAACTGGGCTATTACTCCCAATGGTTTCTCTTTATTATATATGCTTAAGACATCTTCGACAGTTAAAGGTTCAAAGTAGAGCTTATCCGAGGTGTCATAATCTGTGGAGACTGTTTCGGGGTTGCAGTTTACTATTATAGTTTCATAACCTAAATCCCTTAATGCGAAAGCAGCATGGACACAACAATAGTCAAATTCTATACCCTGACCTATCCTGTTTGGACCTCCGCCGAGGATCATTACTTTTTGCCTGTTGCTGGAAGGACTTTTGTCTTCTATATTATATGAAGAATAGTAGTAGGCTGAGTTATCAACACCGCTAACCGGAACAGCATCCCAACCCTCAACTACATTAAGTTTAATTCGCTTTTCCCTTATCTGAGATTCTTTTTTGCCTAATATCTTGGCAAGGTAACGATCAGAAAAGCCATCTTTTTTGGCACGAATAAGTAATTCATCAGGTAATGTGCTGTCTTTATATGAAAGTATTTCTTCTTCGAGGCTTACAAGCTCCTGCATCTGTTCTATAAACCATTTTTTAATACGGGTCAGATTATGTAGCTCGTCTATGGAAGCACCCTTTCGCAAAGCCTCGTACATAATAAAATAACGTTGGCTTGTAGGCTCCATAAGAAGCTCCATTAATTTTTCAAGAGGCATTCTATTGTAATTTCCTGCAAAGCCCAGGCCATATCTACCGATTTCCAAAGAACGGACAGCTTTTTGCATAGCCTCCTTAAAGTTTTTACCTATGCTCATGACTTCACCGACTGCACGCATTTGAGTCCCCAGTTTATCCTGAGCATCCTTGAATTTCTCAAATGTCCAGCGGGCAAATTTTACTACTACATAATCCCCCCAGGGTGTATATTTATCCAGAGTTCCTTCTTTCCAGTATGGGATTTCATCCAGGGTTAATCCTACTGCAAGCATTGCTGAAATATAAGCTATTGGAAATCCGGTAGCTTTTGATGCCAGCGCAGAAGATCTGGAAGTTCTGGGATTGATCTCAATTATTACCACCCTGTCTGTAACCGGATCATGGGCAAGCTGTACATTAGTGCCCCCGATTACTTCTATAGCCTCAACTATTTTATAAGCGTAATTTTGAAGACGTTTTTGCAAACCGGTACTGATTGTCAGCATGGGAGCGGTACAAAATGAGTCGCCGGTATGTACCCCCATAGGATCCACGTTTTCTATAAAGCATACTGTTATCATCTGGTTTCTGGAATCTCGAACAACCTCAAGCTCCAGCTCTTCCCATCCCAAAACCGATTCTTCTATAAGAACCTGACCGACAAGACTGGCTGCTATTCCACGGTTTACAACATTTTGAAGCTCTTCAATATTATAAACCAACCCGCCGCCGGTTCCGCCCAATGTATAGGCGGGACGGACCACAACCGGAAATCCTAGCTCAAGAGCTATTTCCAGAGCTTCTTCCACACTATATGCAGGCTTACTTTTGGGTATTTCAATGCCCAGCCTGTTCATAGTTTCCTTAAAGGCTATACGATCTTCTCCCCGTTCTATGACATCAACCTTGATTCCAATAACTTCAACCCCGTATTTTTCAAGGATTCCAGCTTTGGATAACTCAAGACACAGATTCAGGCCTGTTTGTCCTCCAAAGTTGGGAAGAAGGGCATCTGGTCTTTCTTTCTCAATAATCTGTGTAAGACGCTTTAAATTAAGGGGCTCTATATATGTTGCATCCGCAGTGGATGGATCTGTCATAATAGTAGCAGGATTTGAATTTACAAGTACTATCTTGTAACCCAGATTCTTGAGAGCCTTACAGGCCTGTGTACCTGAATAATCGAATTCACTCGCCTGCCCGATGACTATTGGTCCTGACCCTATTATCATTATTTTGCTAATATCGGTGCGCTTCGGCATACTTTTTACTCCTTTATTATAAGATTAGCCGGTTAAATTCATACTTCAATTTTTGTATTATTATACATCATATTCATGAATAAGAATACATTTTTTTCAATAAATATACACATATTTTCACATTGTTTTGATAAAGCTAATAAAAATGGCTCTGTTAACTAAGTATGAA
>JAAYTR010000240.1 GCA_012523685.1 Clostridiaceae bacterium
GCGTAGCGAGCGCGACTAGAAACTGGATGTTGGAAATGGAGCGCTAAATCGCAGCGGTCTACAGCCGCTCCCCTGTTTAACGCAAAAGATTCTTCGCTAGCGCTCAGAATGACACAATCAATTACTTCGCATTATTCCTAAAATGCAGCAATACAAAGCTACCAGAACTGATGCATTACATCTCGTTGCCTAACATGTTCTCAACACCGCTCATAAACTTGTGCCAGTTAACATCCTCCATGTAAATACAGAATACGACCTCATTTATTCCGTTGTCCTTTACAAATTCCACAATATTTTTCCCTGTTAGATTAATATTGTAGAATCTCGAGTCAACTACGTAAATCTCCTCATAGTGAGGCACTAGGAAAGGTACCAGCATGTTGCCAAAGGAATCCTTTACAACCAGAATTTTTTTACCGTTATTAATATCTGTCTTCACTTTACTCCATGTTGCTCCGCCTGAGCTGATGAATACCAGATACTTTTTACTGATATCGTCCGTATATTTAAGATCGATTATATCGGCTTTAGTACCCTCATTCCCTTTATATACGGTAAATTCATGATTGTTCAACGGCTTATACGCAACAATATTATCCGGATTTTTCTCAAGACTCTTGTCTAATGTTTTTGTATATGAGCTTCCCAGGAAATCTCCCAAATCCATTTTTTCAAATTGATCAAGAGAAAGAGGTGTATCCCCCTTGCTTTTCATAAACTCGCTATATCCGTAATAAGCACCAAGCGCCGTCCAGTGATGGTCTGTTCTAAAGTAGATATACTCATCCTTGTGTTTGTTTAAAGCATCAAAGACATCAACAGATAAAATGTTATCATTCAGCTTGCTTTTTAAATAATCAAGAGCATCATTTTGAGAATCTGTTATACCTTTGTATTTCTTAAGCTGCATAAACTCTCCATTTGTAGGGGGAATCATAGAATATATTTTAACTCCGTCGCCCAGCTTTTCACTGTATTTATTTAAGACTTGTGCATAGTATTCAAAGCTTTCCTTATTAAATTTAAACAGTTGAACAGCCTTGCCGTCCACTACCATCCAATATCCCACATTTGGACCATCCCCAAAATCTTTTTCAGGTTCAGGCTCCTGTGCGGGAGCTTGAGTTTCGACATTTTCAGCAGATGGAGATGAGTTTTCGGGAGTATTGCTTATTTCACTACCTGTCGGAGCCGGGATTACAGCTTCTTTTTCTTCATCCTGTATATTGGGCGGCAACTGCACATCCTCGACAGCTGTAACAATACTTATATCAGGCCCTAAAAAAGACATAAGCTTATTTACATCCCTGCTTAATTTCACCAGATTATCTCTGAAAATAAATGTGTCGCTGTAATATTCCTCAAAATCTCTTTGGTAGCTTCCTTTCACCAGATTTGAAAGCGAAATCTGAGGCATAGTTTTTAGTGCTCTGTTCTCAAGATTAGATACTGTCGGTTTATTCGCATTAAATATATTGACCAAGCACAACAATGTAATTAGTATAATAAAAAACCATGTGTCAATTTTAAGCTTTTTCAATGTTGTACCTCCTTAAATCCCAATAAGTATGAATACATGTAACTATTGGTACATCCTGTTCTTTCGGCCAGCTCAGATTCCCCGGATGTCTAGAACTTAAAGTACATAAATGGACTGTAGGATTGTCCTACGAGGAAAATAACCGATAGCACAAGTATGACAATGTTGAAAACCGGCTTACCGAATACTTCAATAAATCTGGTAAATTTCCCTTCAGGTTTTTCTTGTGCAAGTTTCTTGAAAAGCCCGCTAATGACAGGCGTACAGCCGATAAGCGCTATAACAAGAAACACAGCATTATTCCAAAAGTGTATATTAAGTTCCGGACCGGATATTTCTTTAGCCCCGGGTCCAAACATAATCCCCAAAAATCTGAAAGCCTGTCCTATGTCATTGTGGTAGAAAAACACCCATCCGACAAGCGTCGCAATCCACAGGTATAATCTTGATATTATTGCGGGGAGTTTTTCAAAAAACTTAAGTAAAAATGCCTTTTCTATTACAAGAAGTACAAAATAATACAAACCCCATATAACAAAATTCCAGTCAGCTCCGTGCCATAAACCTGTAAGTGTCCAGACAATAAACAGATTCCTTATTCTGTACTTTCTGTTTCCTCCCAATGGTATATAAACATAATCCTTAAAAAAGCTTCCTAAAGAAATATGCCATCTTCGCCAGAACTCACTTGCTGATCTGGAAATGTACGGATAATCAAAATTCTCCTTATACTTAAATCCAAATATGCTGCCAAGTCCTATAGCCATATCAGAATAACCTGAAAAGTCAAAATATAACTGAAGGGCAAACATTAATATACCGAACCAGGCACCAAGCAAAGGAAGTCTTGTATAATCGGTACCCATAAATGTATCTGTCATCTTTCCGGCTGTACCTGCCAGAATAACCTTTTTACCAAGTCCGATGATGAAACGGCTGACTCCGTGGTTAAAGTCCTTGAATGTTTCTACCCTGTTGTCAATAGCCTCGGATATATCTTTATAGCGGGTAATAGGCCCTGCCATCAGCTGATGGAACACAGAAACATAGAGAAGCAGTTTAAACGGTGATTTTTGTGCTTCTGCTTCCCCTTTATACACATCCACAATATAGGAAATAATCTTGAAGGTATAAAATGAAATTCCTATCGGCAGACC
>JAAYTR010000241.1 GCA_012523685.1 Clostridiaceae bacterium
ATCATGATGGTGAATTTAAACCCTATTCTTTTTTAGATATGAAGTCTATTTACAAATGGCATTATACCACTGATATCGTAACTACAGACAAGCTCAGATTTACAAACACGTATTTACGTACTGATGTCGAACATGATAAAAATAGATTTTATAAAGCTGAATACCTGGAAATAGGTTTTTTTAGCGGAGAAACTTTAATCACTGGATTTACAACAACAGCAGATCCGTCAACAACGGGAATCGAGAAGCTGTTTGATGAACAGGATCTGGTTCCGGACCGTCCAACAGTTTTAAACAGTACCTATTTTGATGAGATATATTTTCCCCGCACTGCTTTAGAGCAGCTTGAAAAGCGTGATATTCTTTATGAAAACACTCATCCACCGCTTGGAAAAACTATCATTGCGTTTGGAATCAGCATTTTTGGAATGAATCCCTTCGGTTGGAGAATAATGGGGACATTATTCGGTGCTGCTTTAATTCCTCTAATGTATATTATGGCTAAGCGTTTCTTTAAAGATACTTATTGGGCTTTTTTCTGCGCCTGGTTAATGATGTTTGACTTCATGCACTTTACACAAACCCGTTTAGCTACAATAGACAGTTATACCGTATTCTTTATAATGCTCATGTTTTATTTTATGCTGGATTATTATGATTCAAGAAGTTACGAAAGGGGATTTTTCAAATCCCTCATTCCCCTTTTGTTTAGCGGTATTTTCCTTGGTCTTGGAGCGGCAACAAAATGGATCGCACTTTACGGAGCGGCAGGTCTGGCAATTCTGTTTTTCTTATCAAGAGGTTATGAGTATAATGACATAAACAATAAGCTCTCCCTTAAAATTAAGAATGAAGGAGCCTCTGTAAAGACAAAAGAAAAAGAACTGGGAGGATGGTCGGGCAAGTATTTTTATTTAACATGTCTGTTCTGCGTAATATTTTTTATCATAATCCCGATAGTCATATATGTGTTGTCATTTATACCCATAGACTATAAAGAAGATAATATAAATCTTATACAATCTGTAATATCATCAATAAAAACCATGTTTGAATATCATAAGGGTGTTGTTGACTCTCATCCCTATGCATCACCCTGGTATGAATGGCCCTTAGATATTCGCCCGATTTTCTATTATCAGGGAGCCCTCCTGCCACCTGAACGGGGATCAGCTATTGCCGGCTTTGGTCATCCGCTTTTATTCTGGATTGGTCTGATTGCGTTTTTAATAATATTATGGTCTTTCATATCTGGTATTTATAAGAAAAAGAACTTTCTTGGCGAAAACAAACTGCTGCTTTTTCCTGTAATCTGCTATTTGTCGCAGTACCTGCCATGGGCAGTGGCACCGAGAAAGATTACCTTTATATACCATTACTTTTCATGTGTACCTTTTCTCATATTAATGGTTGGTATTCTTTTCAGGTACCTGGAAGAAAATAATATTGTCAGTCGTAAGTTTACAAAGATTTTTCTTATAATGTTTTTAACATTATTTATACTTTATTATCCGCTTTTGTCAGGGCTGGAGGTTCCCCGAATATATCTGAATGTCTTACAGCTTCTCCCCCGTTGGGAATGGTAGTTTGGAGGTAAAATACAAATGCAGAGACTTTTGAAATGGCTATGTACTCTTCCTATACTGAGAAAACTGTTTACCCCCGAATCTCTTGCTCAGTTTATCAGGTATATTTTTGTAGGA
>JAAYTR010000242.1 GCA_012523685.1 Clostridiaceae bacterium
AGGTTATATAAAAAATCGCTCTCGTATAGAGAGTTTAGTTTTTACCTGCTACATCTTGCTACAAAGCTTAAAACCACTAAAACACTGGATACAACTCCATGTGTTAATACCTGCCCCTAGGGGAGGTCAAATCTCCACACCTTTACATCTGGACAACGGGCGTGGGGCAACGCGTAAAAAAACGCAGTTTCAAACGGGGTATATACCCCACATTTAATAGAATTTAGGAGGTAAAGGATTATGGCAACATCAACAACTTATAATATGGCAGGCCACAGCCTGCATAAGAAATATCCTTGCTTTTAGTTAATATGGTAACGTCGTAACTACGGTTTTCGCGTTTAAGCTTTGCAGCGACCTTAGTACCGGCAGCCACACCTCCGATTATAAGAACTTTCATATATACACCTCTTTGTTTAATATTTAACAACCCTTCAATAACATTATATATCTTGTTTAATTAATAATAAAATGATATTATCTAATAATAGTTATAGGTAAAACCTATTGAACAAATTAAGCATAAAAATGGTGGATGATATTATGACAATAAGACATTTAAAAATATTTATTGAAGTGGTAGACAGTGGAAAAATGAGTACTGCTGCAAATAAACTTTTTATTTCGCAACCCACCGTAAGCCAGGCAATCAGAGAATTGGAGGAGCATTATGGATTCCTTTTGTTTGAACGGCTGAATAAGAGATTATATATCACCGAAAAGGGTAAGCGGCTTCTTTCTTACGCGAGAAATGTGGTTAAGCAGTTTGATGATATGGAAGAAATGATGCTTAAGGAAAACTATATGGAGAAAATAAGAATTGGTGCAACCATTACAGTCGGAAACTGTATCCTGGGCGAAGTAATCAAAAATTTTAAGATAATGAATCCACATGTAGAAATATACTCATATGTAGGTAATACAAGGGATATAGAGGAAAAATTGTTAAATTCAAAATTAGATATTGGTATTGTAGAGGGAAGGGTTAAAAGCCCGGACTTGATTTCTATTCCTGAAGTGGAGGACTTTCTTGTCCTAGTCTGCAGTATGGACCATCCCTTTGCTAAAAAGAAAAGTGTTATGATAGAAGACCTTGAAAATCGAAAATTCGCAATGCGGGAGCAGGGCAGTGGAACAAGAGAACTCTTTGAAAGATATATGCTTGACAAAGGAATACCAATAAAAATTGCCTTTGAGGGTAACAGTTCTACAGCAATTAAGAAAACTGTAACTGACAATAACTTCCTGGCTGTTGTTTCCATACGATTAGTAGAAGAGGAAATAAAAAGTGGTAAATTATACCCTATCATTAATACAGACAGTGAGTGGGACAGATACTTCAGTGTTGTATATCATAAAAACAAGGTTGTAACCGATGAAATGGCGAGCCTCATTGAGGTAGTAAAGAATTATAAGCATGTGGATATTCTTGAAGGAATTAATGTCGGGAAACTAATATAAGTGACCATGCCCATAGATGAAAAGGATTCTGTCTATCTCAAAAAGGGAATTAGACCATAATTTTCTGATTACTCATCCTCGCTTGTGGTACATATTAATTATCAGTTTTGCCTATACCATGGCAAAAGAAAAATAATGATGACATAAGTCTTTTCAGTGAGCCGCCTGCCGTTTTCGGGCGGCTTAAAAGCCAAATAATTTAGTAACATCTTAAGAGAACGATAAATTTCAGACAGATTATACAATGATTACAAAACTGAATAATCAATACATGCAGGTTTCCTAAATAGACTGGATCAGCAAAATGCTATCTGGTTAAAGAAGTGGACCAATAAACTAAGAGTATTTGTTTTGGCCATGCCAAAGAAGGTAAAAGAAACAGTTACGAAAGGAAGCCGCAAATGATAAAAATAGAAACTGGAACTTGTTAGGCGTAGAAAGGAGAATCATCGCATGGATTCAATAATCAATAAAGTAAATAGAAATAAACGAGCTAACTTTATAAAAATCATGATGATAACAGTTCTGATTGTCGCCATAACAATTTTTATTTTTATAACAGGTGGAACCCAGATGGTCTTCGTCCATTTGCTGTATATACCAATAATTTTGTCTTCATTATTTTGGGGGCATTATGGGGGATTGACAGTAGGTATAATTTGCGGTCTGGCGGCTGGACCTCTGATGCCCCTTGATGTTTTTCTTGGAATCATGCAGGATCCGATAAACTGGGTTTCACGCTTACTGATGTTCGTACTTATAGGCTTTTTAACTGGATATATGATTGACAAAATACATAAATTAAATGACGAAAAGCAGAAGAGAAACCTGCGAAGCCCTTTTTATAATCTTCCAAATGAAAAGAAGCTTTTTTCGGATATTGAAAACATCATTGAATCAGGTGAGCACTTTAAACTAATATCAATTAAAATAACGAACCTAAACGACATTGAAAAATATGTAGATAATAAACTGGCCTATGATATAGTCGATGATCTGGCAAGTAAGTTTACAGCATGTTGTGGAGAAAGAACAGTTTATTCATATGAAAAAGATGAGCTCCTTGTTCTTTCACATGAAAATGGTGAGGCTGAGTATGAAGAAAGAATCAAGGAGGTAATAGATCATTATTCGGCTTTCCCTATTTCAATGAATGGCTATAAAATCAGGGTAGCGTTGAAGCTAGGGGTTTATGTATATCAGGGTGGGAGGTTTTCGCCAATTGAAATATACACCAAAGCCCGGATTGCTTATGAACAGGGCGAAATAAAAGAATCAGGCATTTATTATTATGATGACAGCTTAAAGAGCAAAAGACTGGAGATTCAAGATATTACTGGTGCCCTGCTCGAATCTGTCAAAAGAAATGAATTGTTTGTGGTTTACCAGCCTAAAATTGACATCCAGAAAAATAAGTTATCAGGTGCCGAAGCGTTGGTAAGATGGAAAAGAAACGGTGAAAAAATGATCGGACCTAATATCTTTATTCCCATCGCAGAAGAAATCGGGTTCATTGATAATATTTCAAAGTTTGTTTTTAGTGATGCAATAACACGGATGGAAATTTGGAAGAGTAAAGGCATGAACATAAAGTGTTCTATTAACACATCTGTGAAAGAATTAATCCACGATGATTATACCTTATGGGCTCAGGATCTGATAAGCAGCAAAAACGCTGATC
>JAAYTR010000243.1 GCA_012523685.1 Clostridiaceae bacterium
ATTACTTCAGGTGGTGCTATGCTTACTAATGTCACTGCTTTGGTAGTAATAGAGACATTTGCTCATGCCAGTATTACAGGATTAAGCTGTTATATTCTCGGGGTCTCAAAATACAGTAAATTTAATATACTCAGATTACCCCTGGCGGTAATCATAGCATCTGCACTTAATGCCGTAACTCAATTCCTTTTGAATGCTGTTGTAAGGCGTGGATTTAAAATTAACTATATTTTGGGTCTGATACCTGCGGCAGTGGTTGCGTGTATTGTTTTCGGAGTTCTGGTATTTCTGTCATCGAAGCATGAGAAAGAGGATGCAGGTATTGAAAGAGTGCCTCTGGAGTCCAGAAAAGCTCTGACCGGAATGATACCGGTATGGGTTATTTTTGTAGTTGCTCTGGGTGCCGGAATTCTGATCAGCAACGCAGCTCTAAAAAATAATGTTTCTACAGTTGACAGCTTTATTGAAGTAAGTTATCCGTCAAACTGGATTGAATCAAGAGGAGAAGCAGATATTTTTAGGGCATCAGGTATTGATAAGGATGGCGGAACAAACTTTATCTGCGTAAAAAAAGTTCCGCTGGATAGTATGATGAATGTTGATTCAATAAGTGAGGAGGAAAAACTGCAAAATGCGGCTGCAGCGTGGTCAATAAAAGCAGGCAGGGCAAACAGGTTCTATCAGGCTGAAGACGGCTATTATCTGGATACCAAAGGTAAAGAAACATACATAATAAACTATGTATATATTTCAAACAGACAATCTTCCAAAGGGGATATAAACAAGCCTGATATCGGCTACGGCAGAGATGTTCTGAGCATAGTAAATGATGATTTATATATTATTACATTATCAACCAGTTACGATAATTTTGTGATTAATGATAATAAAATAATTGATTTAGACTATAGATTTAACATAGACTGACGGCTTAAAGAATAAAAGATTGGAGTGATTTAAGTGGTTAAAAAGAAATTACACGTGCATCAACTAATTATAACAGCCGTCATAATTTTGATGGCCGCATTATTGACATCGTGCTCTATGGAAAAAGATGATGAAACACCACCTACAACACCTTTACTAACAATATTGAGTATTAATGATGATTCTGTCGAGCTTGCATGGAGCGAAAGCTACGATGACTCAGGTGTTGACGAGTATAGGCTATACAGAAACAGTAGTGTTTTGGTTAAACTGGATGATACAGAATATGTAGATGAAGATGTAGAAACCGGAGAAGAATATGAGTACTATGTTGTTGCATATGACAAAGCAGGCAACCGTTCTTCAAAGAGTATAAAACAAAACGTAAAGATATCTGGTGAAAAGTCGCCTGATCCGTCAGTAGACCTACCTGAAAGTCCTGATAAACCTCAGGCAGGGAAGAGTGACTTTAATCTGCAGAAAGTTTCTAAATCAACCATTAAGCTTTATACTTTGGACGATGACTTTAATGTAATAGCAATGGGTTCAGGAACTATTATAAATAAAGAGGGCTATATACTGACAAACTTCCATTGTGTCGGTGAAAATGGCAGGTTATATAATTCAGAAGGATATGTTGCTATTGCAATTACAGACGATGTAAAGAAAAATATCCAACCTCAATATCTTGCGCAATACAGAAGCGGTGTAGATTATCTGGATCTTGCAGTAGTTAAGATAGTTTCGGATTTAAACTGGAATACAGTATCAGCAGCAGATCTTAACCTTTCGCCGGTAGCAATTACTGATTCCGACAGTGTCGAGTTGGGGGATATCATAAATATACTTGGATATCCGGGCGTTGGCGGAGAAACCATAACATTTACCGCAGGACATGTTTCGGGATTTGTTGATGATGACGGGGATTCAGAAATTGACTGGATAAAAACAGACGCAGTTGTAAACCACGGAAACAGCGGCGGTACAGCAATAAACAATAAAGGTGAAATGATTGGTGTTCCAACCGCAAAGATAATTGGAGCAGATAATGACATAATGTTTTACCTAAAACCAATAAATCAGGCTCTTCCGGTTATTGAGGATGCAATAGCCCAGGGTAATGAACCAAATCTTCCTGCTCCTCAGATGCCGGGTCCGGGTGTTACACCGCCCACCAATGAAACATCAATATCTATCTCGGGTAGAATAGTAGATTCATATACATTGAAACCTATACCGGGAGCTGTATTTATTTTCCTGCAGGAGGGTGTAACTATTACAGAATTCGCAAATAATCCTCAGGACTGGATGATTCTTTCATATGCCGAATCTGACCGGAAAGGTATCTTTGTATGTGATTATATTCCAATTGGAGGTTCCTATTCTGTTCTTGTTTTAGCCGACGGATATCTGCCAATAGCTGAGGATTATGCTATAGAAATCCCGGCTGATTGGTATGATGATGTAGATTTAGGAGATATTTATTTAGAAACAGAGTACTAAAAGATGTGCCTGATTGAATGACAGGCAACAAATTGCTTCTGAAATGATATTTACAAATTAAACATACGATGCTATAATAGTTTCACATCAAAATGCTATTATAGCATTCGTCATGGGCGATTAACTCAGTTGGTAGAGTGTCACTTTGACGTAGTGAAAGTCAGGGATTCGAGTTCCTTATCGCCCACCAGAAGAGCCGGTTTCAGTAGTATCTGATGCCGGCTTTTAATAATAAAGTCAGAATTAAGATGTCTTCAGTCTGAAAAGACAGCGCAGCTGCCAGACCGATCTTGCCTGGAATATGTATATTGTGTCATTATGAATGAAGCGCAGCGGATTGAAGAATCTTATTATTTTAAATTAGATATATTAAGACCTGAAAGGTGGAGTAGACTTTGAAACGAGATTTGATTCTTATTCTGGATTTTGGTGGGCAGTATAACCGTTTGATAGCCAGACGGGTAAGAGAAGCAAATGTGTATTGCGAAGTATTGCCTTATAACGTTTCTATAGAAAGAATAAAGGAAAAGTCCCCGAAAGGTATAATTTTTACAGGAGGTCCTGCATCTGTTCTTGATGAAAATGCTCCCAGGTGCGCAAAAGAGGTATTTGAGCTGGGTATTCCGATATTGGGAATATGTTATGGTATGCAGCTTATGAGTGTGATGTTGGGAGGAGATGTATCAAAGGCAAGCCTTAGAGAATATGGCAGAGTTGACATTAATGTAGATAATAGCAATATTATTTTCTCGGGCATAGAAAGCGAAACGGGTTGCTGGATGAGCCATACTTTCCAGGTAACTAAACTTCCGGAAGGTTTTAAGAGTATTTCGAGCTCGCAAAATTGTCCAATTGCAGCTATGGCAGATGACAAAAGAAAATTCTATGCGGTTCAATTCCACCCGGAAGTTATGCACACCCCGAAAGGCAATGATATACTGAAAAACTTCTTGTATAAGATTTGCGGGCTTAAAGGCCAATGGAAAATGAGCTCTTTTGTGGAAGAGTCAATTAATGAGATAAGAGAAAAAGTAGGTAACAAAAAGGTTCTTTGCGCATTGTCAGGTGGTGTGGATTCCTCAGTTGCTGCTACACTGTTGCACAAGGCCGTAGGTGACCAGCTCATATGTATTTTTGTAGATCATGGTTTGTTAAGGAAGGGTGAACCTGACGAGGTTGAGGAAGTTTTTAAAAAGCAATTTAAGGTCAATCTTATAAGAGTAAATGCCCAGGATAGATTCCTGAACCGTCTTAAAGGAATTACTGACCCGGAAACAAAGCGTAAGATTATTGGTGAGGAATTCATAAGGGTTTTTGAGGATGAAGCAAAAAAGATCGGTCATGTTGATTTTCTTGTCCAGGGGACTATATATCCCGACGTTATTGAAAGCGGAGCCGGTGACGCTGCTGTTATTAAAAGTCATCACAATGTAGGCGGGTTACCTGATCACGTTGACTTTGAGGAGATAATTGAGCCGCTTAGAGACCTGTTTAAAGATGAGGTAAGGCAAGCGGGTATCGAATTAGGCTTGCCTGAAAGCATGGTATGGCGTCAACCTTTCCCGGGCCCCGGATTAGGTATACGAATAATCGGTGAAATTACAAGAGAACGCCTGGACATTTTACGGGAGACCGATTTTATATTCAGAGATGAAATTGCAAAAGCAGGTTTGATGAGAGACATTAATCAATACTTTACTGTCCTTACAGATATGAGAAGTGTGGGTGTTATGGGAGATGAAAGAACCTATGACTATACTCTTGCGCTTCGTGCGGTCACTACTACTGACTTTATGACTGCAGACTGGGCAAGACTTCCTTACGATTTACTGGAGCGGGTATCCAACAGGATTATTAATGAAGTAGGGCATATAAACCGTATTGTTTATGATATCACCAGTAAGCCCCCTGCGACAATTGAGTGGGAATA
>JAAYTR010000244.1 GCA_012523685.1 Clostridiaceae bacterium
CATCTGGATTGCAAGGAAGTGAAATATTGCATTCAGTACCCTGTTCCCATTCCGGCAGCGTTCATCCTTGCCTTTTCCGGCAGAACTGAATTGCACCGGAGCCAGTCCCATAAACCGGGCAAGCTTATCCGAATCGGGGAAACGGTTGATATCACCGATCTCAGAAATCAAATGTGCTTCGGTTGTGAGGTCAATTCCAGGCATGGTACGCAATTTATAGCCTGTCAGCGGAATTATTTTCTCAAGCTCAACATCAATTTCCTTAATTTGCTCAAGATTGTTCCTTATGCTCTTTACCAGGCTTTTGACGATAAAATCCCGTTCTTCCTGAAAGTCCTTGCTTGTATCGCCGTCACTTTCCATCATTGCAAAGATATCGTTAATCCGCTCCACCTTCAAGCCCTGATTGATTGCCTTCAGGGTTTCATAAACCTGCTCAGGTGTGGTGTTTTTAATGTGCATAGGTGAAGGGTAGTTCTCCCAAAAGCATAGTGCGCTTTTCCCGTCAATCATGGCAAAGAATTTCCTGTAACTGGGATACGAGTACATCAGCTGATTATGAAGTGTGTTTTTATTCATGACATTATTCTTCACCAGCAGATCCCGCCTTTTAACAAGCTGTCTGATGGTCCAGAAGATATCCTCATGCTTTGCATCGGGAAGGGAATCTACCATATCCCTTAATACTCTGGCAACGCAGTAAGCATCGTAGGAATCATCCTTGAAGACAATGGGATTGGAGAGCCTTACAGCGCTTGTATAAGCAGGATTGACATGCTTGACATCAAACCTCCTGCCCACAAGATAGGCTGACAGGTTCCTTCCAAAGCCTCGGGTATCCTCCAGGCCGAATACAAATTCCTTTGTACCGCAAATCTCTCTCACATTTTCAACAAATGCAGGAAATTTGGAGGGTCTGTTTTCAAAGTTAACCTCGCCGATTTTATTCATCCAGCAGTCAATAATCACCGCACAATGCGTGTCTTTGTGCATATCGATTCCAATGAAACAGGTATTTCTTTTCTGATAAATCCTTATCCTCTCCTTTTTCTTGTCTCCATCTCTCATACCGGCAACCTCAATTTAAGAGCGTTAACCCTTTGGGGGCCTCGCAAGGGGACGGCAACCTATCTAATCCAGATGTGACAAATTACGCGATTTCAGGCATCACGAGCCTTGGTTCATTTTTTGTTGTGTGTGATGTTAACTCTGGTACGGAAGGATTGCAAGTAAATTGTTGGAATGCCTGCAAGGAAAATCAGAAACAAAAAAACAGAGAAGGAAAACATTTTCGTTTAATCCTTCTCTGCCTGTATCTGCTTTTATGATGTGCTTTTTTTAAATCCTCCGGGAAGTTTACCCCCTTAAACTCCCGGCTGCCCCCATTTTAACATGGGCAAAAATATCGGTCAAGATATGGTTCACCATGAACCATGGGGGTGCAAGCCGATTAATATGTTCGTTAGCGGCATTTACAGAAGCTGTAGGTTACATTTTCATAAATACGCTTGCTACCCGGAACTTGAATGCTTAACGCCATAAGCCACCGTTTGCCGCTGTGTCGCGTTTTTTTAACCGCCATAAGGTGTTTGCCCATTCAGCAAAAATAAAATCGATTTGGCGGCTTTTTGCGAAAGGGTCTTATCATTTAAAATGCCAACCAAAAATGTGTTTCGTCACCTCAATTCGTGGGGTGAACCATGGGGTCGAAAATGGTGCAGGTTAAAGGAGCGGGGTCGCACGCGCCCCTCGCTCCAGCTCACACCGCCCCGCAATGCGGGGCGGGGGACGATTTTCATCGGGGTCAGTTTCTACACCTTGGGGTCAGCTTCGGGGTTATGTCAGTAAAAAATGCCGAGAAAGCAGCGTAATTATAAAAATTTGTGAGGGCTGCAGCTGGGGTCGCGGCTACTTCTCGTGGAAATGCATAAAGAAAGACGGTCATCGTGTAGACAACCGCCTGACTAACTGTGTGTACAAAATTATTGTATATCCTTTACAATAATCCTTAAAACTACATCTTGAACTTTTTGGTTTTCATCAATAGTAAATGACATTTCCATATCATTCAAAGTATAAATTAGAACATTTTTACCATCTACAGTTGACTTCTCTCCCGGGCCATAGGCCTTATTTATGTCTTCGACTTTCGAACCAATAGAAATACCCCTATACGTCTTAAAGGTTGAATTTTTAAGTGTTATTTGTGTTATATAGTATTCATCAAAATTTCTGTTCTTAAGGTTATAGTTTGCGTTCGAAACATACAAATCAAAATCAGCATACTTGTGCATATAAGTCTTATAAACAAATTCTCCGGAATATGTTTCTCCAACATAGTTATTTTCTAACTTTTCTTCTGGTTTATCAATTTTGAATTCCTTATATGGGGAATCTAATCTAATACTGTTTTTTGTATCACTAACTGAAAAATCTAATAATTCTAGCGGTTTAATATCTTTAGTATGATTGCTACTTTGACTTTCAGCAGGTGTAGGACTATTATTTTTTGCTCCATCAGTGGATAATGTCCCAACCTGTTTATCACTTTCATTATTATCTTTTAATATTTTTTCCCCACAAGCACTAATAGACAAGCAAATACAAATAATCAAAATACAAATTACTACCTTCTTCATAAATTCCCTCCTCAAATTGAAATCATATAACAAATGGAATGTATCTCCCATTTGTTGTATGCTATATCACAAAATTAAAGTGCAAAGCTCTTTACTTATATGTTGGTATATCGAATTTTAGTGAAGCGTTTTGGAAGTTATCATACATTTTCTTAATACTGGATGTTTGTTTAACAGCCCATCCTATGTCAGTTGCATACTGATGCACACCCGGAGATGCTGGATTCCATCTCATCTTATACAAAGTATTTTGTTTATATGAAGCATTATTTATATACTGTTCGGATATCCATTTAGCCCCACCTTCAATAGCTTTTTCTGGTGTAGTCCATCCCATTTTATATGCATATTGAGCACCTGCACCAATAGGATCACTGTCATACGCACCAATACCATACATATTATATACCGTTACTCCATTCACAACAACACCTTTAGCCAATGTACTTGTTCCATTTCCAGTTTCAAGTGATGAGTGCGCTGCTAGATAAACCTCGCTTACATTATATTTTCGTGCTGCTTCCAAATAAATACTGGCCTTTCCAGCAAGAATTCCTTTCCCTGCAAGATATTTTGTCATATCTTCCTCACTTATACCTGCAAGAGCGGATAAATCAAGAAATTGATACTTATAAACACCTTCATCATAATTGTTGGGGTCTAAGTATTGCAGAACCTCATCCCTACTTGCATTAACCCATCTACCGTTTTTTTGTATTTGAGGACTTTGCTTCATTTGCTTATCTAATGCAGCTTCTAAAGTTATATTATATGAAGTATTACCCGTCCCCTCATCAGGCACTTTATTATCGTTAACAGGTGGCAGTGTTTCTATTTCTTCCTCTATGTCGGGTGTTATTATTTTAGCCACAGCTCCGGCACTAAACATAACACTCCATGTCTGAGCGCCGATTACTCCTTCCCAATCTCCGGTATTGCCCAGCTTATTGGCTTCCTTATACTCGTTCACAGCTATAAGCATTTTCTCATCAAAATAGCCTGTTGCCTCCACATCGTAACCTAAATCCTTC
>JAAYTR010000245.1 GCA_012523685.1 Clostridiaceae bacterium
AAAGAAATATTATAAGGCGCACGTATTTATTGATGCAACACAAAAAGGGCATCTTCTTGAATTATGTAATACACCTTATATTAAAGGCTCAGAGGATCTGGGAATCCCGGATTTTTACGCTCCATTGGAGTTTAATTTCCGGATAACCGGTGTTGATGTAGAAGCTCTGCGAAAAGGCCGTAAAACAACAGATTTTATTGATGAGTTCAGACTTGTACTTTTAGCCTATGAAAAGTTTAATCCCCGGACAAAGATAGTATCACCATCATTTATAATAAATGATGATAATGATTTGGTGATTTCAGGGTTACAAGTCTTCAACGTGGATGTGGAGGACGAAGAAGACTTAAATAGTGCATATAAGGAAGCAGAGGAAGAAGCCAGGCTACTGACAGCCTTCTTGAAAAATATATTGATTGCCTTTAAGGACTGCACCTATAAGGAAGGCCCTGAAAACTTTTTTATTCCTGAATATAAGCATTATATGAGCCGGTATACATTAACCGTTGCTGATATTCTGGAAAACAAAGATTTCAGGGATAAGGTCGGATTATGTTCCCAGGAAGTCGATGCAAGCAAATTTATCAGCGACAATATAAAATATGTAGTAATGAAACCAAAAGTCTATTCCATACCTTTGGGAAGTCTCGTTCCCATAAACCTTCAGAATGTCTTAATGCTGGGATCAAAGGCCGGGTTTACATCCCTGGCATCTACAAGTGCGGGAAGTATACCAACCCGGATAACGGTCGGAGAGGCAGCCGGTTTAGTATCTGCATTCAGTACTATTAGATCTACAACCCCCGCGAATATTTTGTCGGCTGATGACAATGAACTGGATGCATTAAAAAAATATATACGTAGAGGCGGAATAGAGCTTTCTGATTTCTCTGAGAGCATATTAATCCCTGAAACCGAGGAAAAACTGACTGATCATTGGGCATATTCTTATGTCAGAGATCTTGTTGAATATGGACTCATATCAGGCGGCACAGAAAATGACTTTAAACTTAATTATGAGGCCAGCCAGGATGTGATGGCAGTTCTGATCAAAAATGCGATGCTCAAAATGGCTCCTGATAAGTACGTGGCTTCGGTTAATCAAGCTTTAAAGCCTTATGAAAATAATGTGAAGTTAACAGGTGAAAAGGCTGCAGAAATTATTCTGGTTGCACTGTCGCTTCCATATGATAAAGGAAACGCACTTGAGGCACTTAGTGACACCGGGATTATTTCCCCGCACATTACAAATCAATTGACCCCGGAAGGTAATATTACTCTTGATTATGTTTATGCACTGGTTATCGAGGCTGTAAGAAGTATTAGATAGATAAACAGCGGTTACTGATTTTTTCTGTCGGCAGTTACCTTTTTCAGTGTCAACAGAATAAACCGTGGCAGATCAAGCATACGCTTTGCCCGTTTGGGTTCCTTTATTAATCTGTAAAGCCACTCCAAACCGGCCTTTCTCATAAACTCCGGCGCCAGCTTCGCTGTACCGGCAAAAATATCTATGGAGCCTCCTACACCCATTAAAATTTTACAGTTAAGCTCACCTGCATATCTGTGTATCCACTTTTCCTGTTTGGGAGCACCTAAACCAACCAATAGTATTTCAGCTCTGGAGTCATTTATCTGTTTAATTATTTCGGGAACTTCATTTTCATCAAAATAGCCATTTCTGTAGCCCAGGATTCTTGCTTTCGGGTGGTCTGACAGTATGTTAACGGAAGCCTTTTCGGCCACACCCGGCCTGCCGCCAAGCATAAAAAAACTGGTAGGCCTTTTTTCTGTATTTTTCAGAATTTTTTTAACCAGATCTATTCCTGAGACTTTTTCTTTAAGCTCATTTTTCATTATACGGGAAGCCAGAATTACCCCTGCGCCATCAGGCACAACAAGCTCTGCACTATTCAGTATATACTTAAGTTCGGGATCCCTGGTAGCCTGCATTATTATCTCTGAATTAGGTGTAAAAATCTTTTGTGGAGTTTGGCTCTTTAACATGCCCAACACTTTTTCCAGAGCCTCGTTCATAGTGACATTATCTATTAATACACCGTGTATATCAACTTTTCCGGGCATTATAACCTCCTGCATACTGTAATACTGTCTTCGCCTAATGATTATACTAAAATCACCATGGTTTGAAAAGAATATACTTAGTCAGTATGGTTTTTGCCGGATGTCTTTTGTGGTTCTGAGCGTAAGCGAAGAATCTTTTTGTTTACGTGTAAAGATCCTTCGACT
>JAAYTR010000246.1 GCA_012523685.1 Clostridiaceae bacterium
ATCCAGGCACTCATGGCATCATATGCTGATGATATCCCTGAATACGGGCCCTTGTACATACCCTCCACATATTTGCCTTCTGGAATCTCACCGGCTTTTATCTCACCACGTCCCGTAATGGATTTTGAAACGGGAAATCCCATCTCTACGTCAAGATTATCCATATCCATGTTATAGTAAGCTGTAAACGGTGCTTCCTTCGGTTGTTCTCCCATTTCCTGCATATACATGGCGATCATTCCATAAGCTTTGCCTATTTCTTCGGGCAGCTTAGAAATTGATGTTATTTTGCGGACAGATAGAACAGGCTGTGACGCTTTCTGCTTCAGAGTAATCTGATAATCCATTAACATTGCCTCCTTAAGCTTTTTCTTAAGTATATCAGCCAATACATGACATCTGTATGTCATGGTTCTTAGGAGGAATACTTTTTATATATTTTTTTGATGTGTCAGCTAGGACTTCACGAGAATTGATACAAGCCTGTCCAGTTTCATACAAAAGCACCTCACCGCATCATATTAAACACATTTTACCATATATTACTGTACAAAAAAAAGAGAGAATGTATATAACATCCTCTCTCTAAAAATCAAAAACTGTTCTATGGTTCAATTATGATCTTTGTGTCTTTTATAGTCACAATACTGGATTTAACCATGGAGCCCTGTGCAACTGTGCCTTCTGCGGCATATTCACCGGGGCTGGCGACTCTTGCGTAATAGACAAGGGGCTGAGGCGGATTCTTTTTATCATACTTTCCTACCACAAAGGTTACCTTTTGCCCGTCAAACTGGCGGTACCAGCATCCCAATAAATCTCTCAATCCATAGCTCCAGGGATTATCCAAAGGCTTCAGACCTGCCGGGGCGTAATCACTTATTTCGTAAGTGTTGTCGATTGCTGACTTGTCAATGGTATAGGTAATTTCCACCTTGACAAGATCATTGGCAGCAAAGGTTGTTTTTTCTTCACCGGTAGCAGCGTCATAGTATTTACGGCTCAGAGTAAGACCGGAATCATTATGCACATTTTCGGTGAAAGAGCTGGTAAAAAGCGATAGTACAGATACATCACCGGTAACTTTCGTTATATTAAGATTATCAATATTGATTGAAGGAATCTTGACAACCTCACTGAGACCGTTTGAAAGCTCAACATTATATGTTTTTCCACCCATGTTATACGAAATGGATGCCTTTGTATCAGGAAGGGTATTAACCATTTCAGACAGATAAAATGCCTTCTCCACGCCTACATACTGAGTCTTTGAATAATTGTTTTGAACATATGCAAAGAGCTTTGAAGCATCAGGGCTGTTTATCCTTGCGGCATAAGCAGCCACTAAAGCAGTTTGCCTGTACGAGGTGTCGGTATCATTCTTCTTTATCTTAACCCGAATATACGGGTCCTTGCGCTCAAGCTCGGGAGCAATCCGTTTCATATAGATTTCATTTGCCTTTGCAAGGTCACCAAGTGCTTCATATGCCATTCCTAAATAAATGTATTCGTCAAGACTTAAGTTTTCCACCTGGGCAGCGCTGTTAAGATCAAGCAGTACAGGCTCTCCCAGTTCGGCCAGTGCAAACAGTGCAGCTGCCTGAACACCTTTTTCGGACATTACCGCATTATAGAAGTACATCTTTAGTGGAGCAGTATCTATTTCATCCTTCAATAGCGGTGTTATGAGAGCCGTAAAGTTTATATCACTTCCGGCATAGGGAAGTATTCCATAGCCGCCATCCTCGTTTTTGTATTCGGCGGGATTGACCTCAATGGGCTCTATATAGTATGCATCATTCTTTATTAATTCCTTTAAAAGCGACCTTGCATAGTTTGTTACAAGCTTTTGATCAAGGCGCTTTCCATACTCCCATGAGAGGCTGTGAATTGCATTTATCAGGCTGCCTCTTCCCGAATCGGTAAAAATCAATGTGGTAATTCCGCTCTTTCCTGCATCAAGCTTCATACCGGCTGTTACTTTATTATGCCTGATAGTTTCAATGGTTCTGTAAGAGTTGTAAACAGTAATTGTGCGGCTGAGTGCGTCAGCCTTGCCGGAATCGGATCTGGCTGTCATAACAACCGTATAGGTTCCTTCTGTAAGGGTTGGCAGAGGTAAATTAACTCTTTCATAAACCTTTGCTTCGGCGGTCTTCTTATACCCGGGAAGCTCTTTTATTGTAAGCTCAAAACTAACCTTCTCATTCTCGTCAAGACCGTCACCATAGGCGGTTAAGCCTACATAGGGCTTATCACCCTCAAGATAGTCAAGACTTAATGCATCATTTATAAAGAAGGGCATTGTAACCTTAGTGGACTGAATTTCCGAGCCTGCGAATAAATCGGCAGAGACTGCGGCGGCTGCCAAACTAAAGGATGTAACATTATCAGGCAATTTGAAGGTATAACTGCCAAGTCCGTTAGGACTTAAAGAAATTGTCTTAAACAGAGCGGTATCCTTAAACTCGGAGCGGACCGAAACGCTCTTTCCATTATCCATGGCGGCGGCAGGTGATTGCGGTGCGGCTGAAGGTGCGGGCGCGGGCATAGCAGAATCTGACTTGGCTTCCTCTGCAAACGCGATATTAACACCGCCGGCTAATCTTATTGGCCCCCCAGAATCATCCCGATTACTTGCCGAACTGATGATCCCGTCGCCAATCCAGCTGTAAAGCTCGGATAATGGGTCTATATACTGGCCCGAAAGCTTCAATAGAGCTTCGTCAACCATAGAAATATTGACTTTGGCCGGCACGGGTTTTCCGTTAATATCGGTTGCCTCAATGCTGATTGTCATATTATCTCCGGGTCTGTAAGCTTCTTTGTCGGTCTTAATGTTAAGGTTTATTTTCTTCTCACTGTAATCATAGGCTATGGAGGTGCTGGTTCTTATATATGTCTTTCCATTAAAGGCTATACCATACAGATAATAGTTAGGGGCATAATCTTCGGGGAATGCCATACTAAAAGCAGGCTGCCCGTTTACCTTATAGTTTTGAACACCGTTTCTGGCCTCAACAAAGAGTGTGGCCGTATTCTTCAAAGGCTCTTCTTTATTGTTAACTATCTGAACATTAACTGTTTCTCCGGCTTTATAGGACTCCTTATCGGCTTTAAGCATATAGTATTCATAATCATCAGGGTATCCTCTATAACCGGAATTGTTGTATATCCAGATTTCATTTTTTATGGTTCTGCTATTATTGTCTGAGGTAATGACCTCAGCAGTATAATACCCATCATCATTCGGCTTTACTGTAAACTCATAACGCGCTGTTCCATCGTGGCCGGTTGTCAAGGTTGCTGTACCGGCAGGAGTTTTCTTTTCACGATACTCATAAGTCTTTCTGACAACCTTATTAATGGCATCGTACTCATCTCCGGTCTCAATCTTTTCCCAGGTTCTATGAACTAGGTTTAAGCTTAGCTTCTGCCCGGCTACTGCCTTACCTAAATAATTATCGTTCGTGTTGTCATCATCATTTAAGGTATCAAGAACAACTTCATTAACCGTAAGTTCTATAACACCTTTATTATCTTTCATCTCACCCTTTGACTGTATGTTTATATTATTGGCGAAAACCCTGAAATTATGGTATTCATTAATTTCACCTGTTTCAGGGAACTGGGCGCTGACATTTATGCCTGCGTATGATTCACCCTGCATATTTGAATGATACACAGGTGTGTGTTTAATCTCCAATATACCGTTTTTATCGGTAACTCCCTGTCCGTTTATATTGTCATTATAACCGTTGATATAATAGTTTAAAGCCACATTAGCAACAGGAGTTCCGTCGAAGAAGGAAGCCTTTATTGTAAAGGTGATTTCATCACCGATAAATACAGCTTTTTTATCTGAGGTTATTTCAAGCTTGTATTGCGGCTTAATGTAGTTTTCAACTCTGAAATAGCTGCTTGAAAGAATCTTGTCGCCATCTTTAACCGTAATGGTATATGAGCCGGGATCCAATTGTGGAAGCTTTATGTTTCCTTCAAAAAATCCGCCATCGGTCTTCAGTTTCAGTGTTTCCAGCGGATTAGACAGGAAGGGTAAAAAGCGTGACATAATATTCGATCTCATTGGATAGTAATAACCGCCGCTTGCAAGCTCAACGGTGATATCGTCAGGGTAAGATTCATCGATACGGCTCTTTATAAAGCCCCAGAATTCAACTGTGTCATCTGGTTTGTAAAGAGTACGGTCGGTCTGGATATAACGCCAGTTCAAGCTGCCGTTGTCCCTATAAGTATCATAATAAGGATAACCGGCATTAATAATACTTACCTTTCCGTCTGTGGTAGTTATCCTGAATAGCTTCAGGGTAATGTCTTCATTATCTTCGTTGTTTTTGTAGTTCGGAACTTTCACCAGTCCTGAAGAATCTGATAAAAACCCTTTGCCTAATTCGAAGTCAAAAACTTCGGTACCTTTTACAGGTGCCTTTGTCTTTAAATCATTAAGCCAAAAAAGAGTATTGTCTTTATCGGAAATTGTGTATGCTGTTATATCTGATATTTGCAGAAATGCCTGGGAGGAGAGGCCTTCTGTCGATAATTCCACCAAATAATAGCCATGCTCCAGGGATTTGGGGAACATCATATATTTTTGCTGCCATCTCTGAAGATTAAAGCTCTGTTTGAATTCAAGCACGTTCTCCAGCTTGGAGGTGTCGATCCTGTTTTTGCTTGACGCATAATAAGCCCAATATGGAGTTTCGTCTTTCTTTCTTATGGCCTTGATAAAATCATCCAGGGTTTCAAATCTGTATAGATTAAGGGTAACTTCAGCCGTATCGATCCTGTCTCTGAGATACAGATCAAAACCGATTGCAGGAATATCGGTCGTACCGTATTCGATCCAACCCCGGTTTATATGAAGGTCGCCTTTGTATGGGTCGGCGGTAGCGCTTTCGTCGGGAGCGGTCTCAAAAGAAAAGGTATAGTCTTGGGCTAATGAAACAGATTTTTTAGCTGCAGTCAGACCTTTTTTTACAGTAACGGTGTAAACAGTTCCCGCTTTAAGCTCCTTCGGAATAAAGACGGTGGTATATCCGTTGGTTTCAAAGCGTCCGTTAACCTTTGGGGAGATTTCAAAATATTTTGAGATATTTTCAACATCGGGATATGAAAAATATAGTTCAATGCCGGTATCCACCGGAACATAGGAAGACATATTTTCAGGAAGACTTCCAAGTACCGTGAAATCACGCTTGGTTTGAAACGCAAAGCTGACTGTATTTCCGGCTTGTGTTTTAACATCAATAAAATATATCTTATTTTGCTCTAGTGGTTCAGTCGGCTTAAGAATAAATCTGCCTTCAGCGGCAGGTGTGATGGTAAACATCTCGCCTCCGCGCATGGAAACATTTTCTTTCACATAGTCTATTGTTAACTCAGATTGGGAGCTTAATATAAAGCCGCTATCAAGTAAGACCCCTGATGCGTCCTCTTTTTCGGGAATAATTGAAAAGCCGCTTCTATAGGTGTCAGCTGAAACCTTTGTTACCGGGACAAGCGGATTTGCAAACCACATTACCGAGACACAAAGGACTAGAATTAAAATAATTGCCAGAATTCTCTTCCACATA
>JAAYTR010000247.1 GCA_012523685.1 Clostridiaceae bacterium
ACTGGCAGCTATGATTGACATGATAAATAATACGAGGGCCAGTAATATTGTTACAGTTGAAGACCCTATTGAGTTTTTGCACAGGCATAATAAATCAACTGTTCGACAAAGGGAGATAGGAACCGATACACACAGCTTTGCTACAGCTCTTCGCCATGTTTTACGTCATGATCCCGATATTATTATGATTGGTGAAATGCGTGATCAGGAGAGTATAGCTATTGCATTAACGGCTGCCGAAACAGGACATCTGGTACTGTCCACCTTACATACGCAAACTGCACCACTTACAATTTCAAGAATAATAGATTCCTTTAGTGATGATATGCGATTACAAATACGACAGCAATTAGCCAACTCATTAAAAGCAGTTATTTCACAGCAGCTTATTCCATTAATAGACGGCCGAGGCAGAATTGCCGCAATAGAGTATATGATTGATACGCCGGCAATAAGAAGTATGATCCGGGATGGAAAGGAACATCAGATTTATTCTGCAATTCAAACCGGTCAATCCCTGGGCATGCAGACTATGGACCAGGCACTGATAAAGCTTTACAGCCAGGGAAAAATCAGCCGGGATTCTGTTTTGGAATACTGCATTGACAGGGCAGAAGCAGAGAGACTTATGCATAATAATTTCTTTTAAGCAGGAGGATTGTAAATGTTGTCATACAATTACCAATGCTTGAATAAACAAGGCCAGATTATAAATGGACAATTAAGTGCGGAAAGTATTTCACATGCTATAGAAAAGCTTCGTGGAATGGGACTTTCTGTTATTGATCTAAAAGAGGCCAAGGTTAAAGTAAAAAGTAATTTTTTTTCATTTGACAAAAAGGTTACGATATCCGATTTAACCTTGTTCAGCCGTCAACTGGCTGCAATGATTGCTGCCGGCATTCCGGTAACACGTGCAATTAGTACTTTAAGTAAGCAATCTGAAAATCCTGCTCTTAGAGCGGCCCTCGAAAACATTGCCCGAAATATTGAGGGCGGAATAAATCTGACCGATGCATTTTCAGCATATCCAAACATATTCTCCAGGTTATACATATCCATGATTCACTCAGGTGAAATAGGAGGAACCCTTGAAAACTCGCTGTTGAGACTTTCCGAACAGCTTCAGAAAGAAAAAATAATTAATGATGAAATTAAATCGGCAACATCATACCCCAAAATTATCAGTATTTTTGCTATAGTAATATTTATCATTATGCTGGTATTCCTGGTTCCTATTTTTAAAAGTGCAGTTCCTGCAAACACAGAAATAAACAGCATTACACAGCTTATTTTTAATATGTCAGAATCTATAAGATCAAGGCCGCTCGTCTGGCTAAGTGTTGTTATTGCTATTACTGCGCTGATTGTTGGTTTTTTCAAAAGTAAACCGGGGCACAGATTTTGGGAAAACAACAAACTTAAAATGCCTATATTTGGTCCTGTCATTCTAAAATCGGTTATTGCCAGATTTACAAGAACTTTGGCAACGTTATTAGAAGGAGGAATTCCTGTTGTCCAGGCCCTTGAAAGCGCAGGACCTACATCGGGCAGTGATGTATTAAATGAAATCGTTCAACTGGCTACAAAAAGAATAGAAGAGGGCAAGAGTATTGCTTTGACTCTGGAGCAAAGTGATGTTTTCCCGCCTATGGTAACACATATGATTGCTGTGGGTGAAGAATCAGGTTCGCTTCCTGAACTTCTTAATAAGGTTGCTGAATTTTATGAACAGGAAGTTGAAACCACAACAAGAGGTCTGAATGCACTTATTCAGCCCATTGCTCTGGTTGTAATAGGATTATTAATCGGTGGAATGCTTATCGCTTTATATTCTCCTATTTTTTCTGCTGTTGCAACATCAGGAGTCTAAATTTAATTATGGTTTTATTAATATGGAAATCTGAGGTAGTGATATGGGTATTTTTAAGAATAATGTAATTGGACTTGTAATAGACTCAAAGGAGATACGTGCTGTTGAACTGAAGGGTTCCCGGAAAAAGCCTGATGTTGCCGCATGGGGAAAAGTCAAGCTTCCCGAAGGTGTAGTAAAAGAGGGAAAAATTATTGATTCTAAGCTTTTTGGTACAAGTCTTGACAGATTATTTACCGAGAATGGCTTTAAAAGCCGTGATGTTTATCTTGGTGTTAATAATCAGGACATTATAGTGCGTTTTGCCTCTTTTCCGAAAGTACCTGAGGACAAAATCCGTAGCATGATTTATTTTCAGGCTCAGGAGTATATGCCTGTATCTATAGAGGAGCTGGAACTGGATTATGTTGTTGTAAGTGAAAAGAAAACAGAAGAGGGAGAATTCATTAATGTTGTCCTTGTAGGCGCAAGAAAGAAAATGCTTAATGATTTTATTGAAGCTTTTTCGGCGACCCAGACAAATATTAAGGATATTGATGCAACCATGCTGGCGCTGGGAAGAGCAGCCCTGATTGAAAGTAATGACGGAACATTTATCCTTACAGGATTTAATAACGATATAGGTAATATACTTATTTTCAGCAAAGGTATCCTTGTTATGGCAAGGTCTGTAATATTAACCCAAATTTCCGCAGGGGCGGATTCCGCAGATATTAAGAATAAATCTCCGGAAGAGGAAGACGATGTATTTGCAGAAATACTGTTTAATGAAATTAAATCCTCTGTAGGTTATTATAAAATGCAAACCGGTGAGGTAATAGAGAAGTTGTATGTTCTGGGATGTGTTACAAAACAGGATTATGTTGCTTTGAAGCTAAGAGAGACAACGGGCATGTCGGTCAGTATTCCGACACCTTATACATTTCTGGAGAATCGGATATCAAAAGGCAGACACATCAGTTTTAAAGCTTCTGATTACGTGGCTTGTATAAGCCTTGCCATGAAAGGATTGGGGGAATGATTAAATGTATAGTGTAAGCTTACTGCCATACGAATATAAACTTCTCAATACTAAAGCACGTAAAAAGAATGTGAATTTACTGATTGCAATCGGCGTTATGGGTGTATTGTTTGTCGTATATATGG
>JAAYTR010000248.1 GCA_012523685.1 Clostridiaceae bacterium
ATAACACCTCATCAATTGTTTTTGATTTATTTTATCATTTTTATAATAAAATAGCATCAAAAAAAGAAAGTAAAGAATTTAAGGTTTTTATGTTTTTCTGGTCTAAAAGTTTTATTAGAGTTTTTTAATAAATATCTAATAGTATAAATCTATCAAAACTTGTTGAAAAATATTATAATAAGATAATGTGCGAATAATAAAAACAGAACTTAAGGAGATAAAATGGCCGATAATATAAATGTTATAGGTGCAGGTCTGGCCGGATGTGAAGCGGCATGGCAGATTGCCAACAGAGGCATTCCGGTGCGATTATATGAAATGAAGCCTAATAAAAAAACACCTGCGCATCAAAGTGATACTTTTGCTGAGCTTGTATGCAGTAATTCTTTTAAATCAGATAAGCTGGATAATGCGGCAGGTCTTCTAAAAGAAGAGCTTAGAAGACTAGGGTCGCTGATTATGGAATGTGCCGATGAGACTCAAGTCCCTGCGGGAGGAGCTCTTGCCGTAGACAGACATGGTTTTTCTCAAGCTGTAACAAATAAAATTCTAAATCACCCAAATATTGAAGTATGTTATGAAGAAGTTACATCATTACGTAAAGATGTTATTACTGTAGTTGCTACGGGTCCTCTTACATCCGACAGCTTAGCAGAGCATATATCAGAAATTATCGGGATAGAAAGCTTGTATTTCTATGATGCTGCGGCACCAATAGTTACTCTGGACAGTATTAATATGGATATTGCATTTAGAGCTTCCAGATACAACAAGGGAGATGCTGATTATATTAACTGTCCCATGAACAAGGAGCAATATCTGGCTTTTTATGAAGAGTTGATTAATGCAGAGACCGCACAGCTAAAAGAGTTTGAAGACGTAAAGGTGTTTGAGGGCTGTATGCCAATCGAAACCATGGCTAAAAGAGGAGTAGACACAATCCGTTTCGGCCCGTTAAAACCAGTGGGTCTTAACGACCCTGATACAGGAGAAGAGTTCTATGCTGTGGTGCAGCTAAGACAAGATGATAAGGCTGCCACATTATATAATATGGTTGGCTTCCAAACAAATTTGAAATGGGGAGAACAAAAACGTGTTTTTTCCATGATTCCCGGTCTTGAAAATGCGGTATTTGAACGTTATGGAGTTATGCACAGAAATACCTTTTTAAATTCCCCTTTGTTACTGGACAGTACTTACAGATTAAAAAAGCAACCGGTGCTTTTCTTTGCCGGACAGATGACGGGAGTAGAGGGTTACATTGAATCTACGTCTTCAGGCCTTGTTGCCGGGATAAATGCTGCAAGACAGTTTAAGAAACAGGGTGATATGATTTTCCCGGGTAATACTGCAATTGGAGCATTAGCCAGATATATTTCAAATCCGTCATCAAATAAATTTCAACCTATGAATATTAATTTTGGGATTATTGATCCTCTGAAAGAAAAAATCAAAAATAAGAAGGAACGGTATAACAAGGTTTCAAACAGAGCATTAGAAGAA
>JAAYTR010000249.1 GCA_012523685.1 Clostridiaceae bacterium
AAGAACCTTTTATGGTATGCATGATGCGAAATATTTCATTGATGGCATCTTCTGTATAATTGTTGGATTTCTCGCTCGAGAGTATTTGTTGTTCTAATTGTTCAATCAATTGCGAGGTTTCAAACAGGAACATCTCCATCATTGGTTCATTTGCATAATTGTCTGTCATTTCAATCTCCTCTAATAAAGTAGTAGAATTATCTTATTTATGAGAAACTATGCTAATTATTTGACAAAACCTTTTTAATTGCTTTTACAACCTGTTCTTCTTTGAAAGGCTTTACTACAAAAGATTTTGCCCCATTTAATACTGCCTCTCTAACTAATAATTCCTGTCCCATTGCAGAAACCATGATGACGTTTGCTTTCGGATCAATTTTTTTGATTAATTTCAGAGCGTCTAGTCCTGATAGCTCAGGCATTGTAATATCCATGGTTACAATATCAGGTCTTAACTCATTATATTTTTTTACACCTTCGATACCATTTTCGGCTTCTCCGACAATCTCAAACCCGTTTCTTTTGAGCATCATGCTGATCGTTGATCTCATAAAGCAGGCATCATCAACAATAAGTACTCTATTCATTTAATATCACCTCTTTTTGTCCTTAAATGCTTTCAGCGTCATCTCAAGTGTTGATAATGTCTTTTTGCTCAAGGAGAAAGCTTGTCTGGAAATTCTCCATTTCAGGCATATCTCCCGACAAAAACCCATTATTAAAAACGCTAAATCTGTGCTGTCAGCTTCGCTGCATATTTGACCTTCATTTTGTGCCTCTTCGATAAGACTTTTTATTATGGATGTTTGGTTATCCAGTATCTGCTTGACTTTATCACTAAGCTCATTATCGTAGCGCAATACATCAAAAATCTGCATAATTGATGTAATAGCAGGATAGTTTTCATAATATTCCACAGTTGATGTAATAAAATATACAATAGCTTCCTCTGCTGAAAGATTCTTCAATTTAGCTGATTGAAGAATTTCATTGTCAAATTTAGAAAAGTGATCAAGAACTCCTAATAAGAGTTCATTTTTATTCTTATAATGCCGAAATAGAGTTGCTTCTGAAACGTCTTGTCTTCTGGCAATCTCCCTTGTTGATAATCCCTGTATACCCAACTCATCAATCACTTCGATGGCTGTAATAATTAGTCTTTCTTTTCGATGTAAAATGCTTTCTCTCATATTTTAACACCTCGGTTAGTAATCACTCACTTACATTTAGGTAATTTATATTGTCAAGCTTTTTTGTTAAAAATATGACAAAAATTATTTTTCCTTCACATGGTATTACCTAATTATTCATTTATCTGATTTATGGTAGTAAAAAGAAAAAGCTGGAGGTGTATTTTTACCTTCAGCTTTTTCACTGTTCTTATTTATGCGCAATATATTGCCATATATACTCTATGAATTATTGTTGTACTGCTCTCTCTGTGTCATCTTTGGTGCGATGCGGTAACAAAGCATTTAACGGCACAGCTACGATAATCCCCAGTAATGTGTCTACGGTACGTTCGAAGGCCATCTGTACAGGTGTGAGCTCGCCGGTGTAACCCATAGCTACCACCACGTAAACAATACATGTTAGTGCTGTGGCATCCGGCCAGCCTAATTTAACAGGTATGTAAATAATCGGAATAAGCAAAATACAAAGAATGAAATAGAAAAGCAGTGAATAGTACGGTATTCCAACATTCAGGAAAAAGTATAATGCCAAAACACCGGTTGCACCTCCAAGAAGTGTGCCGATAACTCTGGTCAATGCCGTTTGAATAGTGTCCTTTTTATCTGCTTTAATACATAGAATCGCTGCAATGGTGCTTTGCATGGGCACTACACCCCGAAAGAAATCAATCAGGCAACAAACAAATACGGCAATAACCGTCTTTATGGTGCGCAAACCAATTCTAAACCTTTTCTTTTCTTTTTTATCCATAGCGACGCTCACTCTAATTCAAAATGAGATTATATGTCACATCTGTTACTTCATCATTTTCGAACTCAAAGGTAAGAGTGGTGTTGGAGTCGGCATAAATATATTTTTCACCTTCTTTGGTATAATTGTCTCCGTACTTTGAGATAACCTCTTCCAGTTTATTTCCAATAGTTATGCCTTCTTTGGTCTCAACCCCGTCATTCATTAACCTCACTTCAAGAATATATTCGTTTTTATCATCTTCATCTGAATATGTGGTGAGTTCAAATCCGTTATATAAGTATGTTCTGTCCATACCCTGAAAAGCACAACTTGGGGATTCAAAATATTCCATCGGCTCTCCCAGTGCATCCAAAACAGGTTTTGCATCGGCATTCATATAAATTGCCAAACCGTTGTGTTCAAAATAATATTTTGATTTTTCCTCTGCGGCAGGCTCGGTTTCATTGTTACCGGGATTTTCTCCAGCGGATGTAGTAGGTGATGGTGATGGACTAACATTTTCCGGACCCGAGCCACAACCTGCTAAAAGAAATATGACTATCATTATCAAAGTAAATATTTTTATCTTCATTTATTATTGCTCCTTATTCTTTAGTTATTTCCTTCTGATCTCTTCATGTTAAATTTCAGCAAATAACCGTACTCTTCTAATTCCTTATATTGCTCCTCTTTCATTTTATAATATGCATCAGCCTTTTCATCCCAAAGGGCCTTTAAGTTCTCATCCTGACGCTTATCGACAAGATTGTATTCGGTTTTGAGAATATCTCCCAGAAAAACCGATGATTTTTCAGCCCCTGAAAGATTTAGATGAAGTCCTGCGTCATAAGTATCCGTATTGAAATCCAGACCTATCTCATCTAAATGATTTAGCATATTAATATATAATAAATCATTCTTTTCAGCATAGTCAATAATCTGTGCGTCCCATTCTTCGTACCAATGAGGGTAAAGGCTCGGAGCTTTGAGAAGCACAAGCTCTATATCGTTATCTTTACATAGCTTAACCATTTTGTCCAGATATTCATAGCAAACATCACCGAATCTGTAATCGGAAAGCTTTTTAGGCTTAGGAAAATAGCCAGCCGGCTTGACATCCACTCTCATAAGATATCCGTTATGTGCAATCTGATCTTTTTTGAACCAGTATTCAAAGTCTTCTTTGGTAAGCTCATTCCATCTGGAATGATACCTTAGCAGAGGGAAAATATATGTAATTAAATCCTCCTCGGGAAGCATGGATGCCTTGGCTAAGTTTATCTTTGTCATAGACAAAGGTATCCCGTCGATGGACATACGGTTATATGCTTCTCTCTGGGGTGTATCATACATCATGGATAGAACACTGAACACTACAATATCCGGCTTCTCGTACTTTAAAGTATCCTCCAAAAGATAATAAGAATGCCAAATAAGCTGTTGTGCACTGCCGCGGATGTAGCTTGTAATTCCATATTCCTCCCAAAGAGTTATGGGGGAAAAGTTCTCGTATACCTCACAGTCACCGATAAAAATAACATCATGATCCTTATTCTTTTCATCATAGTACTCAGCTATGAGGGCTCCTTCCACTATCTGTGTCATATATTTGGGCATCAGAAGTTTCTGGAGGAGAAAAGCTAAAATAACGATTACCAATATTAAAACCACAAAGGATATTATCTTCTTTTTTTTCATTGATCCGATCTATTCTCCTTAATGCTAAAACTGATTATAGATAAACTGATTGCTGTCAAAGCCTATTCCATAAGCCCCGAAAATAATTATTGAGAAAAACAAAAGTACAAAAACTGTATACCTTATTATGACCGGCTTGCCCGATATTTTTTCTCTGACACTTCCGCTTCTTTGCACAAGACTCAATGATATTAATATAATAACACCAATTAACAGTACAACATAGTCGGATATATCCAAACCCAATTTAAGCAGGGAACCTGTAAACAGCTCATTAATATTGAGTTTGGTAAACATTGAGCCGAACATCCTGAAGGATATGCCTACATCCCGGTAACAGTCCAGGATTCTCAGGGATGACATAAGCAGGAAAGTTCGTATAACCTGGAATAATCTGAATCCAAAGGTGTTTCTTACATTGAATTTCTGATGAAATTTCGCATACAGGGGTTCAAATTCCTGGGAAACTAATATAACAAACCCGTTTAACAAACCCCAAACAATGAAATTCCAGCTGGAGCCGTGCCATATACCAGTTGTAAACCACACTGTTATTGTTGACAGATACACAGGCACTCTCTTCCCTATTTGTTCTCCAAAACGTTTTCTGGAGGATTTTGATATATTCAGCATGGGTTTACAGACAGATAAAGGATAGAATATGTAATCCTTAAACCATGTACCCATAGTAATATGCCATCTTCTCCAGTATTCCACGATAGACTTTGAGAAATATGGCCGGTTAAAGTTTTCCTTGACCTTAATTCCCAGCATCTGAGCAATGCCGATGGTAATGTCAATACCGCCGGTAAAGTCGGCATAAAGCTGGATAGCATAAAACACCATACCTACCAGAACAAAAATTCCGTCATAGGTCTCGGGATTCTTTGTAATCTCCAGCACTGCTATAACTATTCTGTCGGCTATCACAAGCTTTTTAAAATATCCCCAAAGCACCCTCTGAAATCCAAAGGAAAAGCCTTTGGGATCAAAGTTATGCTCCTTATAAAGAGACAGGCTTAAATCATCATAACGGCTTATAGGACCTTGTATTAACTGTGGAAAGAATGAAACAAACAAGGCCAGTTTACCTATATTTTTCTCAGCCCCATACTTGCCTCTGTATACATCAATGATATACCCCATGGTCTGGAAGGTATAAAATGAGATACCCATTGGCAACAAAAGATTTACAAAGGAAAGCTCATTTAACTTAAACAATGTAAAAATGGAATTAATATTAGCTATAACAAAATTTGTATACTTGATTACCGCCAGGATTCCCAAATTAAAAAAAAGACAAAGTAAAAGCCATCTCCAGCGCCTGGCTTTTATTTTTTCTTTATATGCTTTCTTATCCTCTCTGGATAAAACCTCTTTGTTCTCCTTCAGGTATAAATTCTGTTGCCTATCAAGGCTGTCAAGTTTTAGGCCTACAAAATAAGTCGATACGATTGTTACTGAGATATAAATTAAATTGCTCCAGCCTGAAAAATAGTAAAAAACAAAACTTGATACCAGCAGCAGCTTCCATTGGAACTGTTTAGGTATTATATAGTATAGTCCAATTACTACACATAGAAAGAATATAAACCCATATGAAGTAAATAGCATAGCTCCCCCTGATTAATCCTCGTCCTTAAGTCTTTCAATCAATTCATATAATGCTGATGCAGAGTTAAAATTCTCCGGTGTTATTTCATGAGCCGGAATAGCTACATCATATTCATCATTGATTTCCGCAATAATGGTAATAATGTCGAAGGAGTCCAATATTTTATCATCAATCAGACTTTTATGTGTTTCGAAATCAATTTCCGGATGTAATTCTCCCAATATTTCCAATAATGCTTCCATATTTCCTCCTACCGGTTGGCATACATTTCCTTTAATGCCAGCCTGTTAATTTTTCCGTTTGATGTAAGCGGCATAACATCAAGCTTCTCAACAAGATTAGGAACCATATATCTGGGAAGCTTGTCCCTGCAATAATTTATAGCATCCGCTTTTGTTACATCACCAACATAATACATAATAATCTTCTTTTTGTCATTATCAAAAATGCAGGCTGCACTTTGTATGCCATCCATTTGATTCATAACCATTTCAATTTCGCCCAGCTCGATTCGATGGCCCATATGCTTTATTTGGTAATCCTTTCTGGATACAAACATCAATTCGCCCTTGTCGTTATATTTTCCTATATCACCGGTTCTGTAAATCAACTCAGGATATATTGTATTTAATGGATTTTGTACGAATACCTCGCTTGTTCTCTCAAAATCGTTGTAATAGCCCAGGGTAAGAGATGTTCCTCTAATACAAATCTCCCCCTGCTCACCCTTTTCAGCAAGTTTATTATCATCGGTCAGTAGTAAAATCTCTGTATTTTTAAATGGTCTACCTATAGGGATTGCTTCATCCAGGGCAAATTCTCTGTCAACTATATAATAACATGACATTCCTGTGGCCTCGGTAGGTCCGTATAGATTTATGAATCTGGCGTTGGGTAAAGTCTTTCTCCATATATTAAACTGCTTTATTGGGAACACTTCGCTTCCAAATGCTATTGTATGCAAATGTTGGGGAACAACTTTTTCCAGCGCACCTAAACCTGAAATAAGAGTTAAAGCCGGTACCACCCAGCAAACTGTATTAATTTTATATTGATTCAGGAATTCGACCAGCTTAACAGGAAACATAAAAAGTTCCTTAGGTATAATATAAGTCTTTGCACCGAATTTTAATGTCGGATATATTTCTTTTAAGCAGGCATCAACATATAACGGGGTCTGATTCCCAAATACCGTATCTTCAGATATTTCTAAGACTTCAGAAAGGGTTTCGATATAATCTATTACTGATCGGTGACATGCGACAACACCTTTTGGCTTTCCGGTAGAGCCCGATGTAAATACAATGTAAATAGGGTCAGTATCAATAGCCTTATCCCTGATTTCATCCAAAGCGTCCTGATTAACAGGTGTCTTGATAATTGTATTATAGGAGTATACTGACCCTTTATAATCAAAGTCTTTAATTGAGTCTATAGTTGATTCATCGCATATAACCGCCCCGGGTTTTAAATTCTGGAATATAAGCTCTATACGGTGTTTGGGCATCTCATTATCTATGGGTACATAATAACATCCCCCATAGACAACACCGAGAAACGCTACGATGGTATCAGGATGTTTGCGCATGAAAACCACTACAGGTTCTTTATATTTGCCTTCATTATGCAAAAAAGTACCTATAGCTCTTGAATTTTCATACACTGTCTTAAATGATAATTCATCAGTTTCATTTGCATATGCAATTTTATCAGGGCAGATATTCACTATATTATCTAAGTAATCCAGTATATTATTCTGTCTATCCATCAACTAACACCTTTCTACACCAGCTTTGGTTATTCAAGCAGATTTTTATATTCAGCTTTAATATGTGCACCCGATAACTCAATCGATTTAATTGCAAGTACCTCCATTGCATCTAAAAAACCGGGACCGATTTGCCCATCCTTCTTAATTAATGAAAGCTCTGTACATCCCAGTATTATAACCTGTGCCCCAGCTTCTCTCAATTCACGTTCCACCAGCTTAAACCCGTCAATATCATACGGCTTATTAGCTTTTATGTCATCGTAAATAATACTCATGACCTTCTTCTGGCTCTTTTCTCCGGGAAGATAAACCTCTATCCCGTTTTTTTCAAGCTCCCCGGTAAAGAATCCTGCTTTAATGGTTCCGTCTGTTGCCATTATACCAACCTTGTCGATCTTATTAGTTTTAAGATATATAGCAGTTTCTTTTAGCATATTTATGACCGGAACACCAATCCCACTAATTATATCATCATAAAAATAATGCGCTGTTATACAGGGTATTGAAATATTCTCTGCACCAAGCTCAACAAGAGTTTTACCAATGGATACTATAGAATCCAGGGGGCTTTCCTTACTTTTACCCAGAATATAGTCTGTACGGTCAGGAACGGCAGGATGATTAAAAATAATCATCGGCACATGTTCCCGGTCACTTTTTGCATCGGTCATTTTAACTACTAATTCCAGAAAATAAGCTGTTGCCATGGGGCCGAGACCGCCAATTACGCCCAGTTCTTTCGTAAGT
>JAAYTR010000250.1 GCA_012523685.1 Clostridiaceae bacterium
AGTAAGCGTCAATTAGCCCGTCACATATAAATATAGTTTAAAAAATAGTACAATCACAATGAAATCAGTTGAAAAAATTAAAAAAGTCGAAAAAGTTGAAAAAGTTCATAAAGTTTTTCAATGAATAGTGGAGTGATTGTATGAATACGCAAAAAATCACAGGTGAGTATCGGTTATCCCAATGGATAGATATAATACAAAAACGGCAAGAGAGCGGCCAAACTATAAATGACTTTTGTCAGGCGACAGGGATAAACAGAAATGCCTACTATTATTGGTTAAGAAAGATTCGAAAGGAAACATACAGCGAACTTTCAAAACCCAAAACCTCCTCCACTGATGTTGTACCAAATGGCTGGATGCAGCTTACCGGTGCAATGGCAATACCGCAGCAAATTAATTCAACACTGGTTATTGAAATCAGCGGCTGCAATATCACTGTTAATGCAGATACTGATCCTGATCTATTAAAAAAAGTCTGTCTAACGCTGAGGTCCCTATGATGAGGTGGAATAATAAGCCTGTATATATATGTTGCGGATTCACGGATATGAGAAAATCAATAAATGGATTAATGACACTGGTGCAGGAAAGCTTTTCTCTTGATCCTTTTTCTGATGCACTATTTGTATTTTGTAATAGAAGCAGAGACCGTATTAAAATTCTAGAATGGGATGGCGACGGATTTTGGCTATATTTTAAACGACTTGAGCGTGGACACTTTCGTTGGTCATCAGAGGATAATACGGAAACAATGCTATTTGATATTAAAGAATTATCATGCCTTATTGAGAGTGCCAGGTTGGAGAAAAAACTCAAAAAGAAAGAAGTTTTCGAGAGGAAAATCTCGTAAAATTATATATTGAAAAAAGCGATGAAACCTGCTTATATACTTGATTATACATGGATTTTATGATATAATTTTCATATGAAAACGCAAGAGATTCCGGCAGAAAATCTGCTTAGCATAATTGAAAAAAGAGACCGTGAAATTTCTGAATTAAAACAACAAATCCAGTGGCTTTTAGCACAACTTCGTCTTTCGAAGCATAAGCAATTTGGCGCATCTAGTGAGCAGACCGTTGTCGATCAGCTATCTTTATTAAATGATTCTGAATTAACGGCTGA
This sequence comes from Clostridiaceae bacterium, assembly GCA_012523685.1. GTDB lineage: Bacteria > Bacillota > Clostridia > DSM-8532 > DSM-8532 > DTU059. The sequence goes on from JAAYTR010000250.1 coordinate 1,129, forward strand.
TTTAATAGCACCGGAGCCAGAGATTTCTCAAGTAAAGTCACATTCTCGTAAAAGAACACGCCTTACAACAGATAAATTACCCGAAAATCTCCCTATTGAGATTATAGAGCATATATTGCCAGAGACTGAGTGTGTTTGCCCAGACTGCTGCGGTAAAATGCATTCCATGGGAACTGATGTGCGTGAAGAGATTAAGTTGATTCCAGCAAAGGCCTTAATTAAACGACATATACGGCATATATACTCTTGCCGAAATTGTGAATCCACATCTGATTATGTCCCGATGATAAAAGCAGATATGCCTGAGCCGGTAATTAAAGGTGGCTTTGCATCTCCTGAAGCCATTGCACATATTGCAACACAAAAATTCATGATGGCATCGCCGTTATATCGTCAGGAACAGGAGTGGAAGCAAAACGGAATTTGGCTCTCACGGCAAACGATGTCAAATTGGCTTATCAAGGCCTCTGAGGACTGGTTGGAGCCAATATATGAGGAAATGAAGCGTAGATTGTGTAAACATGATGTGCTTCATGCAGACGAAAGTACTCTTCAAGTATTGAAAGAACCGGGGAAAGAGGCACAATCAAAGAGCTATATGTGGCTGTACCGAACTAGCGGGGAGGCAACTAACCAGATTGTGCTATATGAGTACCAGCCCGACAGAAGGCATATACATCCCAAAAACTTTTTAGAAGATTTTTCGGGATTTATCCACACTGATGGATATGAGGGGTATCATAAATTGCCTGATAACATTATTGTTATCGGGTGCCTCGCACATGCTCGCAGGAAGTTTTGTGAAGCTCTTAAGATTATACCAAAAGACAAACAAGCCGATTCCAGTGCGGCAAAGGGAGTTGCCTATTTTGACAAACTGTTTTATCTGGAGAAACAGTTCTCTTTACTATCCCATGAAAAACGAAGGCAAGAACGTGAACGATTATCAAAGCCAATAATTAATGAATTGTACAGCTGGATTGAGCATTTAAATGCCCTTCCTCAGACTCTTCTTGGGAAAGCGGTACATTATTCGCAATCTCAGCGCAAATATTTAATGGGGTATCTGCTGGACGGCCGTTTAGAAATTTCAAACAATAGAGCCGAACGAAGTATGAAAACTTATGTTATTGGCCGAAAAAATTGGTTATTTAATAACACACAAAATGGTGCAAGAGCCAGTGCGATATATTATAGTATAGTTGTGACGGCGATAGAAAACGGCTTAAACCCATACGAATATTTGACGTGGATTTTCACTCATGCTCCCAACATCGGGAGACCTGGATATGTAACCGAGATTGGAGATTTTCTTCCAGGCAGCACGAAGATACCACAGAATGTTTATATACCTAAGCCAAAAGGAACGGAACCTGAAAAATATGCTTGGGAGGAAGACTAATGAATTTTAAAAAGCATACTGCATTTATGATTGATTTTATTCAAGACTTTATAAATGGTGATATTGAGCGTTATTTTTTTGATTTGGATTACTCTGCATACGTGATAGAGCACTTTCCTCATATGGAGATTGAAAACGGTAGATTTGCGGATAAGTTTGCTAATACTATAGATCGGGCATATGAACGAGGAACTGATCTTGGTTTGCCTGATGATGAGTTTAGGGCTGAAATCTCCAACGCGTTTAATAAATGGTTGGGTAAGTAAGAAGCCTAACATAATTTAATTAAGCAGAATAGCAGTGTTTGACGCTTAC
>JAAYTR010000026.1 GCA_012523685.1 Clostridiaceae bacterium
AGAAGCCAAAACACCATTTGATCATACTGTCCGCACATTTAACATGGAGCGTACAATTTGTGATATTATTCGTAGTAGATCTACGATTGAATTTCAGTCTTTTCAAGATTCCTTAAAGCAATATACAAAGAGAAAAGAAAAAAATCTGAGATTATTGATGCAGTACGCACAGCAATTCCGTGTAGATAAAATTTTAAATCAATATTTGGGGGTGCTCCTTTAATGATAAGAACATCTCGACAATTAAAAGATTTAATACGAAATCTATCAAAAAATAATAGATCCGACGCACAAGTCCTAATGCGAAATTATATGATGGAGCGGCTGTTAGAGCGTATATCCATATCGAAATATAGAGATAATTTTATTTTAAAGGGTGGAATGCTGATTGCTGCTATAGTCGGCTTAGACGCTCGTTCTACGATGGATATGGATGCCACTGTTAAAGGGATGCAAGTAGAAGCTGAAAAAATTTTAAGTGTCATGGCGGATATTTTATCCGTTCCTCTTGATGATGGGGTTGAATTTCATATCAATCAGATCTCAGATATAATGGATGAAGCTGAATATTCCGGGATGCGTATAAGTATGGAGGCATTATTTGATGGTGTTCGGACACCTTTGAAAATAGATATATCAACGGGAGATACCATTACACCTCGAGAAATACGTTATTGCTTTAATTTGATGTTTGAAAATCGCAGTATTGAAATATGGGCATACAATCTTGAAACAGTATTATCGGAAAAATTAGAAACAGTCATCGCCCGTGATATTACTAACACTAGGATGCGTGATTTCTATGATATTCATATTTTGATGAAGCTACATGGGGGCAGTCTTAATCCAGATGATTTTCGTGTTGCACTTATAAGTATTTTAAAAAAACGGGGTTCTGAACATCTGGCCGCACAAGCTAGAGCTATATTTGAAGATTTGGAAAACAGTTCTGTTATGCAGAGATTATGGTCTCTTTATCAAAAAAAATTCATCTATGCACAAGATTTGTCTTGGGTAGAAGTCATGGGTTCAGTGAATGCATTATTTGAAATTGGTAAAGATATTAAAAAGTAAACAGGACAAATCATAAATGCTATATTCGTATTACAAATATCCACATATAGTTTAGCGATAATAAAGTAAAGGTGTGTTAGAGTGTTCTTATAGGATTTATTCTCTTAAAGCCCAAAGCAAAAGGATTTGAAAACACAAATCCTTTTGTTATAGGTGGTCGGAGTGAGAAGACTTGAACTTCCGGCCTCTTGGTCCCGAACCAAGCGCGCTACCAGCTGCGCTACACCCCGATGAACAAAGTTTATTATAAATCAATTCTTTATAAAACACAAGCACGGAAGAGCGTAAATTTTACGTGTTTTAACATAAAATCACGTAAAGGTTTATTAAGAAACATTAGATAAGCAAAACTTTATTAATATCAATATTTTCTAAATAGCCCAATAACCTTGCCGAGAATATTAAGCTCCTTTACAATTATGGGCTCATAATCGGGGTTTTCGGGTTGAAGCCGGTAATGATCTTTTTCCTTGTAAAATGTTTTTATTGTTGCTTCGTCCTCAATTAATGCAACTACTATATCGCCGTTGTTAGCAGTATTTTGCTGCTTAACAATAATATTGTCGCCGTCCAGTATACCTGCATTTATCATACTTTCACCTTTCACTTTGAGCATAAAGGTAGTTGAGTTTTCCAGGTATTGTACCGGTACAGGAAAGGTATCTTCTATATTTTCCACAGCAAGAATAGGAGCTCCTGCTGTTATTTTACCTATTACAGGGATATTATCTATTTCCTGATTTGCAACATAGCCTTCAAGATTCTTTGTAGTTTCATCCATTACCTTAAGTGCTCTGGGTTTTGTGGCATCTTTAGTTATAGCGCCTTCTTCCTCCAGCTTTTTAAGGTAAGCATGTACAGTTGAGGTCGATTTGAATCCGACTGCCTGACAAATTTCTCTCACTGATGGGGGATAGCCTTTCTCTATGAGATAACGATTGACAAAATCAAGTATTTTCTTTTGTTTATCAAGGCTGCGCTGTCTCATTCCAACATCCTCCGTAAGATTATTTTTTGTCTTTATCATAAAAAATAAGACAAAAACATTTCCTTGAAATAATTATATCTTTATGGCAATTATTTGTCAAACAAATGTTCGATATTGCTTGACAAGGGAACGCGTGTTCGGTATAATATTTTTAAAAGAACAGGTGTTCTGGAGGAAAATAGTATGAAAAAAAGATATAGATTAAAAAATAAACGCCGTTTTGCTGCATTTATTGTGCTTTTTGTTATGATTACGGTTTTTACCGGGATGATTGTTAATGCAGGTGCCACCTCAAGTGTCAGGCATGTACACAAGGTTGTCAAAGTTAAAAGTGGCGATTCGCTTTGGAAAATAGCCTCCGCTAATAATGAAAATAAAGATATCAGAGAATATATTTACAATATAAAAGAAATAAACCAACTGGACTCAGATGTGATTTATGCTGGACAAGTACTGTTGCTTCCATAATTTTGGTTCTTTTTTGCTGATAAAATCAATAATATATTTAACGCCATGTGTTTTTATATTGATGCCTGTGGTAAAATTATAATATATGAAATAATGAGGTGAAGTTATGCAGGTAAAACAGGTATCGGTTTTTTTAGAAAACAAATCTGGGAGATTAGCTGAAGTAACACGTATCTTAGGCAGCAATAATGTTGATATTAACGCTTTGTCTATAGCCGACACAACTGAATTTGGTATACTAAGGCTTATTGTAGATAATCCGGATCTTGCAGTTAAAGTTCTAAGAGACAATAATTTCTCAGTAGACATAACAGAGGTTATTGCTATTTGTGTTGATAATAAGCCCGGTGGCCTGTCGGCTGTATTAAATTATCTTGAAGATAATAATGTCAGTATCGAATACATGTATTCTTATATAGGTAATGCAGGGGATGGGAAGGCTATTATTATAATCCGTGTTGAGGAAACACAAAATGTTATCAGCTTATTAAACAAGAATGGCATAGATATTCTAAGTAAATGAGATATTACATATTGATATTGAACGGCTATGGAATCTGACCATAGCCGTTTTCGCACTTTAACAGGTATTATATTTCGGCAGAAAACTTATATATTATATCTTTTATCACAACATTTAATGAGTTATGCAGATCCAAAGAATATGGCTTTACTTTTTCTTTGTTTTCATAGTAAATAGTTATGGAAGGGCGCATATTGTACTCGCCAACAGTTTCGACAATTCCTTCAAATCCGTTGGACAACAGAACCATGGTTCCTATAGGGTATATATTAACGGCTTCTGTAAATATCTTGACCAGTTCATAATCGAAAAGTATACCACCGTTTGCCATAATATATTCCATAGCTTCATTAGGTTTAACGCCTCTTCGGTAAGCCTTATCAGAAGTAAGTGCGTCAAATACGTCGCACAGACAGCATATACGCCCGTATAAAGGTATGTCCTCCCCGCTTTTATTATATGGATAGCCTGTGCCATCCCATTTTTCATGGTGGGTCAGACATGCTATTCTTTCTGATGGGCCTAAGTTAGTACAATCTCTTAAAAATTCATAGCCTTTAAGGGGGTGGTTCTTAATAATATTAAACTCTTCAACCTCAAGTTTTTCTGTTTTATTAATAATACTTAGAGGTATATAAACTTTTCCGATATCATGCAACAAGCAGCTTAATGCAACTTTCTTAATTTCGTCTCTGGTCATATTCAATCTGTTTGCTACAACCAGTGACAAGAGCATAACATTAATGCTGTGTATGAATGTATTATCATCATACGTTGAAATACTCATCAGATTATTAATAATATCACTGTTATGAATTGTATCATCAATTATTTCGTCTATAAAAGATTCATAGTCTTCTATGCATTGATGTATTGACTTTCGGTATCCTGTTTTATCTGTGACGATTTCTTTGTTACAGGATATATTAATGATTTTAGAATCGGTATCCTTAAATCTCTTTATCAGCTTTGGCTTAATAATATCTTCCAGTTCCTGGCTGGAGAACTTGTCAAGAATATGAACTGTACCTATACCTATTTTCTTTAGTTTCGCGATGTTGTTTTCATCTAATACCGTATCCTTTTTCATTACAATATTTCCTGAATAATCATACACCGGTTTATGTAATACTTGACCGGGTATTACATATTCTATTGGAATCTTTCTCATTTTTATTTACAAGTTGCCTGAACTGATATGATAGTACAGCTTTCCCCTTTCATCTGTTATGAATAATTAAAGAATATTTTTTCATTGCTTATTAGTTTTATTACCAACACAAATAAGATTTTAACGTTATAATAATAAAAATTTTGTTCATGTTAAAAAGAAACGGGTAAGACCCCGTTTCTTTCTTAATATTTCACAAAATATTTCGCAGTGACAGTCCTTTATTTCTGTCCAGAGCCCATTGAACAGACCACTCATTTTCAAACAATAATACAAAGTTGTCACGATTGTCTTTAACAATCATAGTTGTAGATGTAAGGTTTAAATCTTCGGGGCTGCCATTTATATCGGTTATCCAGCGAGCATGCCGGTGGTTCAAATGCGTTAATTTTAGATCAACACCATATTCATTTTTTAACCTATATTCTAACACTTCAAACTGAAGAACACCGACGGCGCCTATGATAAATTCTTCGATCCCTATGTCAGGCTGTTTATATACCTGAATTGCACCTTCCTCAGCAAGTTGTGTTATCCCCTTTAAAAATTGCTTTCGCTTCATTGTATCCTTTGCCGTTACCCTTGCAAAGTGTTCGGCAGGGAAGGAAGGGATACCGCCGAAGTTTAGGTCTCCGTTTTTGCTTAATGTATCACCAATACTGAATATCCCGGGATCAAAAAGGCCTACGATATCACCGGGGTATGCAACGTCAACAATTTCCCGCTCCTGCGCCATGAACTGCTGTGGCTGGGCAAGGCGAATTGGTTTACCTGTTTTGCTGTGAATAACATGCATACCACGTTCAAACACACCTGAACAAACGCGCATAAAAGCTAATCTGTCTCTGTGGTTAGGATTCATATTCGCTTGTATTTTGAAAATGAAGCCGGTAAAATCATCATTTAAAGGATCAACAATTTTGTCTCCAAATAATTGTTCGCCAGGATGGGGAGATAGATTTAAAAATTCCTCCAAAAACAACTCTACACCAAAATTAGTCATAGCGCTACCAAAAAAGATAGGTGTCAGTTCACCTTTCAAAATCTTCCTTAAATCAAAGCTGTCACCGGCAATATCCAGAAGTTCAATGTCTTCAACCAGCTTTGAAAAATAGGGTTCACCCAATAAGTCTTTAAAAATCGGGTCATCAACACTACCTTTGGTGGAACTTATAATTGCTTGTCCATGGGACTTACCACTGGTGAATAGTACAATTTGACGGAGCATCCTGTTGTATACGCCCTTAAAATCTCCATCTGTGCCTATCGGCCAATTCATCGGATATGAGCGAATGTCAAGAACATCTTCCAGTTCCTGCATAAGCGCAAAAGGATCTTTACTAGCTCTGTCCATCTTATTTATAAATGTAAAAATCGGGATTCCTCTCATCTTGCATACCTGGAACAGCTTTATGGTCTGAGCCTCAACCCCCTTAGCGCCGTCAATAAGCATTACAGCACTGTCAGCCGCAACCAGGGTTCTGTAGGTATCCTCACTAAAATCCTGGTGTCCGGGTGTATCAAGAATATTTATACAATAATTATTATAATTAAACTGCATTACACTGGAAGTTACAGAGATGCCACGTTGTTTTTCTATTTCCATCCAGTCGGAGACCGCATGATGAGCAGCTTTTCTGGCTTTTACCGACCCGGCCATATGAATAGCTCCGCCGTAAAGTAAGAGTTTCTCCGTCAATGTGGTTTTTCCTGCGTCTGGATGTGATATTATTGCAAAAGTTCTTCTGCGTTCAATCTCTTTATTTAGTGCGTCTTTTACTATGTTCACTGTTGCTCCTCATTTCAGACAATTTATGAAATACAGAATATATAATATTGTTTTTGTAGTTTTTAGTCAAGGAATATAATCAAAAAAGGTGTTCACTAATATAAATTCATGGTATATTAATAATAATTATTTAAAATTAAGAGGTAATACTATGGATATCAGGTTACTTGCGGAAAATGCTAAAAAGGCATCAATAGCTCTTTCTGGAGTATCAAGCCAACAAAAGAATGATGCTTTAAACAGGATTGTCCAGGAACTTTATTCAAATAAAGACAGGATCTTTAAGGCCAATGAAGAAGATATAAAGCGAAGTACGGCTGAAAATCTTGCCATGCCTCTTATTAAAAGACTGCGTTTTGATGATGAAAAATTAAACGGGGTAATAGATGGTATAAAAAGTCTGATAGACCTTGAAGATCCTATCGGAAAGACTCTTTTTGCAACCGAGCTGGACGAAGGGCTGGAGTTGTTCAGAGTTAGCTGTCCCATTGGGTTAATAGGAATAATCTTTGAGTCCCGTCCCGATGCTTTGGTTCAGATTTCTACCCTCTGTCTGAAAAGTGGTAATGCGGTTATGCTTAAAGGTGGGAGAGAGGCTCTTTTAACAAACAGATGTCTTTATGAAATAATAGCATCGGCAACGATGGAGGCCGGGCTTCCTGCGAACTGGATAAATCTTCTCGAGAACAGGGATGAGATATCAGAGATGTTAAAACTGGATAAATACGTTGATCTTATTATCCCAAGAGGTTCTAATGAGTTCGTCCGGTATATTATGGACAATTCCCGGATTCCGGTCCTTGGACATGCTGACGGTATTTGTCATTGCTATATTGATAAGGATGCAGACATACAAAGGACTGTAAATATCACGGTTGACTCAAAAACCCAGTATGTGGCTGTTTGTAATGCTCTTGAAACCCTATTGGTTCATAAAGATATTGCTGCTGAAATTCTGCCAACTTTAAAGGAAGTTCTGGAAAAAAAGAATGTTGAAATACGAGGCTGTGAAAAAACAAGAATGATTATTGACTGTATTCCCGCTACAGAAGAAGACTGGAGAACTGAGTATCTCGATTATATTCTGTCAATTAAAGTGGTGGAAAGCATTGATGAGGCTATAGAGCATATAAATACCTACGGTTCAGGGCATACCGATACTATTGTATCCAAAAACAAGGAAAACATCGGGAAATTTCTCGAATATGTTGACTCTGGTGATGTGTTTGCAAATTGCTCCACCCGTTTCAGCGACGGGTTCAGATACGGATTTGGGGCAGAGGTAGGTATAAGCACAAATAAAATACATGCCAGAGGACCGGTCGGATTAGATGGGCTTGTAACATATAAGTACAAACTTATCGGAGACGGGCATATAGTTGCTGACTATGCGGAAAACAGAAAAAAATTTACCCATCGTCCCATAACGAGAGCGTAAGTATTAACCGGTTTCGGTAATGGAAAATGTCATTTAAAAGTAAGGTTAAAGACTTCGCCTCTTTTTGATATCGTATTTACTTTTTTGAAAGAGGCGTTTTTGTCAGCCTCATTTTTTATTCTGTCCATAATAGAGTAGTCATCACCAAAATGCATAGGAAAAGCGATTTTTACATCCACCTCATCCAAAAACCATTTTATACCTGTTAATTCAGCGCTTTCCAGCCTTGGGTCGGCAGTAAGAAAAGCAATGTCTATGGAGTGATTCTTTATCAGAGAAACCTCCCGTTTAAATTGTGTCGCCATATCGTTATTCCAGGAGTCGGGCTCACCGTTCCAATGCCACCAGTTAAGGTCACCGGCATGATAGATACTTATACCGTCTATATTTATCAAAAATGCGATACCCTCATCTGTGGATTTAAAGGTTTGAATACTGAGTTTTTCGTCCTGATAAGCCTCATTGTTTTTAAGGATTTTTGTCCATTCACGATGATACTTCTTAGGAATATCGTAGGAAAGAAAGTAGTGCACCCTGGGAAGCTGCTCCTTCCAGGAAAGAATTACAGGATTGAAATGATCCGGATGACCATGGGATGCAAAAACAAATACTTCCTTATCTTTTATTTCTGAAGGATCAATGACACCAGATGAAAGTGAACGCTTATTATCCTCACTGTCATCCAAATAATAATCAAAGATTAACAGTTTTTCATCAAGATTTACGGCAAATCCG
>JAAYTR010000251.1 GCA_012523685.1 Clostridiaceae bacterium
GTATGGTCTACATAATATCTTTCGAAACCACTCTCCATTATTTCCTGAGGTGTAATATCCTTGGTTAACTGGTGAACTATAGCACTAACCATTTCCATATGTGCCAGTTCCTCAGTTCCCACAGGCGCATCGGTATTGCGCATCAACGAAACGCAGTAAAATCAAGGGTTTGACGCATCACTGAAAATTTAGAAATGGAAATTTTGTAATTGAAGGGCTTTAGCACATTTACAGTATTTGGGGATTATTTATCCCGCATATCTTTTCTCCCACACATCATACCCCTGACGTCTGGCAGAATCATACACCGGTCGCATATTTTTCTCTGAAATTCCGAAAAATTCCGCCTCCGAATTGCCCTTACGATATAACTCCTGATTCGCCCAAATCGAATGAAGGTTATCCCGGTAGCACGACTCATAAAGCTTTCGGATACCTTCCTTCTCATGTACCAATCCATACATTATGTACTGATTTCTTGCAAACCGAATAAAGAAATCATCCCAATCCGGCAAACGATTATTCTTTGCAGAGTTCAGTGAAGAATCCATTGGCATCAAATTCCATAGCTCATCATTCATCACAAATGACCACGGAATAAAGTGGTCTATGTCATACTTTACCGGTTCAATCGGATCATTCGTAAAAACATCATTGATGTTGCGTAACTCTAATATCCCGTCCCACAGCTTACGCACATGAGAAAGCTTACGCATCTTTTCATCCAGTGGTGCCAATTTATAAATAAGTCCCGGCACCTCCGGATTGTTATTCTGCAGCCACTTCACCTTCTCGCATTGAATCCATCCCAGAATATTTACCGTATTATCCTTTATCATGCGCACCCATGCTTCACTGAATGTAAGCTTACGGTTTAACCCTGAATCTGTACCGAATGTATACGGTAAAAGAATATCCCCGGCACTCAATGCATTGTAATACGCTATCATTCTTCCCGCACTGCTATCCAAGCTGATGTGTTCTCCTGTTTTATTCGCAAACCCGGATAAAGCCTTATACGGCACATTATTGGTTAACGCCTGCTTCTCTGCATGAAGCTGTTTATCAAATTCTGCAATCGCATTCTTTATTTCTATCTTAGATGCATTCGGTGCCAAATCGCTTAGTTCCTTCAATTTCAGAACCGCCCGTTCCAGATTATCCTTAATTGTACTGTCTCCCCCGATGCAACTCAAATGAATATGAAACTCCAAGACGGAATACCACGCATTGGCAATCATTTCATTAATAATCTCATCATAGGTCGCCTCTGTCCGGTTCTCGGATATCAGCTGTACAATTGCCTCCAGCCAATAAAACTTATAACAGTAGGAAGGATCTTTCATCATGCGAGAAAATCCTTCAATATCCCAACCTATTATAATATTCCGTTTCAATTGCTAGGCTTATGCCTGCTTTCTCAACACGATATTCAGCCATTGCTCTTCACCTCGTTCTGCGCGCACATCTGCGGATACCCATAATTTCTCAACTGCCAAATTCGGAATCTCCTTTACTAATTCACCAAAGCTCTCTTCTGTAAGGTATGTAAAAAATCTTCCGTTTCTAACTCCTTCAAAATCACCGTATTTAAAGGAAGTATATACCACTCCGCCTTTTTTCGTAGCGGCGGCGATTTTACCCAAGATATCCGGAAGCTGTTTCTTTTCCACATGAAGAATCGATGCACACGCCCATACTCCGTCATATTCCTCTACCGCATCCAATTCCTCAAATAACATTTGTTTCACTTGTACACCGGCATATTCCCCGGCAATTTTACAAAGCTCCTTCGAACCATCCGTTGCCTCAACATCGTATCCTTTCCCAAGGAAATACTTTGTATCCCTCCCGGACCCACAACCGAAATCAAGAATCTTCCCCCCTTCGGGAAGGTATTCCAGAAACATGTCCTGAATCTCTGCAAAGGCCACATCTACTGTTCCGGAAGCAAAGTCTTGCGCCTTGGAATTATAGTAATCCAGTGTGTCATTCTTCAATTTCACCAGCACCTCCCGTTGAAATAGTGAGCATTCGTACATGTCTTTATTTCAAAAAGTCCTTAGTTTTTGAAATAAGAATATCCAAATCTACTTTTTTTAATTTTATCATACTGCGACATAAAGCACAACAGCCACCACAGAATGTGGTGGCTGAAAACTCTCTTAACTTATATAGAAAACTGCTTCACTTCTTCCCGCGTGAGTTCCACAAGCTTCTTTCCGTTTCTTTTTGCATATCTTGACATCTCAAGCAAATTCACATGACAAGATGGTGCATTTACATATGGATTCGGCTTTTCGTAGTAACTGGCAGGAACTTTAACATGTTCTAAAAATTTAGGCTTCGTTCCATTCATAATGATACACCTCCAATAATTTTTTTGCTTGTTCCTCGTCAATAAAAAACTGATACTGATGAAGCATCCCTAAATACTCCGCATGAAACACTTCCATGTAGTGGTTCAATAACTCTTCATTTGCTGCAAATCCATGAACAGCACCGGAATATCCCCACTCAATAGATTTATCGGCCGCTATTGCAAAAAGATGACCTCCGACTCCAACAAATCTCTGTGTTCCATACTCATGCTTATTGTTCTGCGGTGCCGTACATGCCCAATGAAGATATGCGGCATGAGAATCCTTATCTTCCCTAACGCCAACCAAGCCCTGAATCGAATTATCATCTTTTATTGCCAGTGCATAAACTTCAACATCCTTAGGAATTTCATTCCAATTGATATGCCATCCGTTATCCTACTGAAACTTCTTCAAATAAGTCCGGCTCTCAACTCTAAATACAACCGTTTCCTTAATATCTCCGGTTTCTGTGTCCTTCAAACACGGTACTATTTCATCAATCCAAATATCAATACAACCTTGTTCCAATAATGTCACGTACCATCACCCCTTATATCTGCATACAATGTGAGCAAAAATGCTCCTATCTCTTCATTTATATTATACCACACAAAAGCCTCTTTACACAAGGCAAACTTCGCTAAAACCAACCAATGATTCATCCACCCATAAAATACTCCATCCTCTTTTTCAACGCTACTCATCGCCCTCCAAACTGATATCCTCAAACATTGCGGAATAAAAACTTTCTCTTTGCGCATATACTACTATTAATTTTCCCCTTAATTCGCAACAGAAAATAAGGTAATCTTCCCCTTAGCGATTGACTTTTCCCTTATTTTCTGCTACTATTTAAGGGAAAGAAAGGAGGTTAAGGGAATGAGAGACTTTAACTACTCAAAAATCAAAGAACAAAGCTGGGATTCCGAGATTCTCGGACTCATTGCTGCCATCTATAAGGAAGCAGGCAAACAGGAGCTCTATTTAAAGCAGCGCCCGGAAGAACTGGAAAAGCTTGTGGAAATTGCAAAGGTACAGAGTACCGAGGCATCCAATGCCATTGAAGGTATCGTTACCACCAGCACCCGTATGAGACAGCTGGTGAAAGAAAAGACCACACCGAAGAACCGCGACGAGCAGGAAATCGCCGGCTACAGAGACGTACTAAACATTATCCACGAGAGCTTTGACGCAATTCCTCTTTCACAAAATTATATCCTCCAGCTCCATAAGATTATGTACAGCCACATGAATAATCCTATGGCCGGACGGACCAAAAATACACAGAACTATATTACGGCAAAGTATCCGGACGGACACGTGGAAACGCTCTTTACGCCGCTGGCTCCTTTTGAAACACCGGAAGCTCTGGATAAAATCTGCGAGGAATTCAACCGTGTGATTGGCAATATGGAAGTAGAACCCCTCATTGCCATCCCGATTTTCATCCATGACTTTCTTTGCATCCACCCGTTTAACGACGGAAACGGACGCATGAGCAGACTCCTTACCACGCTTCTGCTCTACCGGAACGGATTTTATGTCGGAAAATATATATCTTTGGAAGCAAAGATAGCAAAGAACAAAGACCTCTACTACGACTCCCTGAACAGGTCCCAGGACGGTTGGCACGAGGGGAAGGAAGATTCCCTCCCGTTCATCAAATATCTTCTCGGAACCATCCTTGCCGCCTACCGCGACTTTGAAGACCGGTTCTCCATCGTAGAGGAAAAGCTCCCGGCCATCGACATGGTCCGAAAAGCCACACAGAACAAAATCGGAAAATTCACCAAACAGGACATCCGCGAATTATGCCCTTCCTTAAGCATCAGCTCCATCGAAGGCGCATTACGAAAAATGGTCGCCGCCGGCGAACTTATGAGAAGCGGGGTTGGGAAAGCAACCTTTTATGTACGGGTAAAATAGAGGCAGCCACCATGAAAATGGTGGCTGTTTCATCTATACATCATATATTAACAATAAAGTCATTATATCACTACGGTTCAAAAATAACACATCTAGCCCCAAAACAAAATCCATAATGCTATGTTACATAGAATCAGCATCACACTTGACACTATCCATAAACGCTTTTTTTGCGCATTTCCCTTTACACACAATCCCCCGTATAGTATTTGAAATGCACTTGCCAAATGTATAATAGGAAACGCTATAAGATGAGTCCATGCATCTTGGTCAATCGCTTGAAACCCATATACCGTATCTCCGGTCGCATTCCCAACAAAATCAGAAGGCGTAAAACCATTTATGAAATTATTGATATAGTGTGAAATTACGATTAATTCCAGTACACTGAACAGTATCAAAAACAATAAAATAATAATCCTTAACATTTTATTCTTCTTCATCGTATCCCCTCCGATATGTTTATCATTTCTTAATATCTTTCTACATATCTGCTAATTAACCGTCGAATTCGGAGCACGCCACACACTCATACAGCGCGCTAAAAGTTCCCCTTCCCTTTTTTCTTAAATAAAGCACCTACTGAAAATTATACAAAGTGTGTGTCCAAGTTCCCGAACTTAGGTATGAACTTGTTATACTCGAAAACGAATGATATGAGTGGGAGCCAGTTGACGGATCCATAACTTGATATAACGAATTCGCCGTTAGATATCCGGTAATCAGTATAAAATGCCCATCCGTTGTGCCCGACCACTGTATGCGTACATATACTGGTTTGTTCGCATACAATTGGTTATTTGTAGTTGTCGCATCAAGATTACTGCTCGAATACGTAGAACTTAAAGAGTAACAACTGGAGAAATCGCTCTGAACAAGAGACAGACTCCGTGGTTGGTTGTAGGTGAAACTCCCCGCGACCTTATACACATGATTGCTCTGAGTGGTTGGCACCGTTGTAGTTGGCGTCCCCCCATTGCCGCCAATGACCAATGTCGTTTTTCCATAAAACTTTGCAACCTACACACTATTTGAATATTTTTAAGTTCTACCTTTTAAGCTGCTATGGTAGTCCGACTTAACTGTATATTCTAAGGTATATATTGTGGATGCATAGATGTGACTGTGAAGTAAGTGTTGAATTATAGCAGTGTTATTA
>JAAYTR010000252.1 GCA_012523685.1 Clostridiaceae bacterium
AATGAAGAGAACGGAAAACCAATAGTGATTTTATATGGAGAAGCAGAGCGGATTTATAGAAATCTGGGCTCAAAGGCAATAGATATAAGCCTGACCCACAGCCGTGATTATGCAGCTGCTCATGCAGTTATTCTGACGGGGGAGTGAAAGGATTGGGAATTATAAAATTTGTTCATTGTGCTGATATTCACCTTGATGCGCCTTTTCGGGAGCATGGCCAGGGTACATATGGCGATACAAGAAGAAAGGATATCAGAGATGCGTTTCTAAATATACTCAATCGGGTGAAAACAGAAAATGCCGGTTTTCTTTTAATATCTGGAGATTTATATGAGCATGGATCAGTTGTAAAAAGCACTATGGAATGGCTTTACATGGTTCTTTCCGAGGTCGGGGTACCCGTTGTTATTATTCCCGGCAATCACGATCCTTACCTGTTAAACTCATGGTATAAAAACTGGGAATGGCCTTCCAATGTTACAATTCTAACCCCCGATAATCCGAATCTGGTACTGGAAAATCTAAATGTAAATATTTACGGGATGGGCTTTTCTGGTTTTAAGGAGGGAAAGCCCGACTTATCCATGGTATCAAAGCCTAAAGAGGGATTTTTTAATATTTTTATGTTTCATGGCACCCTTGATATGGATTTTGCAGGTAATGACTACAAGCCGGTTACAACCATGGAGCTTGAAGCATTAGGGTATGACTATTATGCGCTTGGACATTTTCATAATATCCGGGACGATTACCCTTTAAGAAATGCATATAATCCGGGAAGCCCTGAGCCCCTGGGATTTGATGAGACGGGTGAGCATGGAGCCATTCTGGTAACCGCCGAAACAGTTCAGGGTGGGACAAGCCTGAAGGTTGAGAAGTTCAATACGGCTGTCAGGGCTTATCATGATGAAGATTTAAATATAACCGGTCTAAAGACTCTTGAAGAGATTAAAATGAGAGTTTTGGGACATTTAGAGGGCTTTAATCCGCAAAGAGATATTATCCGCATTAATCTAAAAGGCCTTACAGAGCTTTCGATTGACGAGGATATGCTGACATCGCTTTTTGCGGAGAACTGGCTGTATCTGAAAATACGCAACAATACCCGTAAAGCTTATGATATTGAAAGCCTTGAGAAGGATTTATCTCTTAAAGGAGCTTTTGTCAGAGAAATGAAATCCCGCATCCGGAAGGTTGCTGATGAACTGGAGAATAATCCGGAGAATCCGGAGCTTAAAAGAGAAGAAGAAATACTGGTCCTTGCCTTAAGTTACGGGCTGGAGGCTCTTCAAAACGGTAAAATTGAGTGGTTGAGCGAATAGCAGGAGTAGAGCAATGAAAATTAAACTATTAGACATTAAAGGTTTCGGAAAGTTTAATAAGCTGAAAATAGAACCCAAAGAGGGATTTAATATCATATTCGAGAATAATGAATCAGGCAAATCAACCCTGCAGGCATTTATTCGTGCTATGCTTTACGGGCAGCGGGGAGGCAGAAGATCAAAGGATGGGAGCCTTCCTCCGCTGAAGCATAACAAACCATGGAACGGTGAGCAATATGCCGGTATACTGGAATATACTCTGGAGAACGGCAAATCATACAGAGTTGGCAGAAATTTTGAAAAAGGCACCACAAACCTCTACGATGAAGGAGCCAATAATCTGACTAATTCTTTTCCTGCCGACAAAGAAAAGGGCCCTATGTTTGCCGAAGAGCATCTGGGGATAGATGAAGCCGCTTTTGAGCGAAGCGCTTTTATAAGCCAGTTGCAGAGTGTTATAGACGAGGAAGGCAAGAAGAACCTTATTAATAAGCTTTCCAACCTGAATACTACAGGCAGTGAGGAGATTTCTTTAACGGATGCACTTAAAGCACTTGATTCGACCCTGCTTGAAAGAGTGGGGACTAAGACCTCTACAACCCGACCTTTAAACAGGATAAATAATATGCTTTCGGATCTGGAGCAGCAGAAGGCAGAAATTGAAAAGAAAAACAACAGCTTTATGGAAACCGTTCTGGATCTGCGTGAGCAAAACAGCATATTGAACGGGCTTAATAAAAAACTTGAACAATTATACAAAAAAAAGGACTCTATGATATCCTCCAGGTTATTATCACTGAAAAAGGAACTGGACGGTCTGATCACAGAAAGAGACAAAATAGAGGAAAGCATAAAAGAGAGCAACAGAAATATTATCAAACTGAAAAACTATGAAAATATTTCTGCTGAGACTGTCTCTGAAATTACGATGATGCTCCGGGAACAACAGCAAATAGAAGAGGTGCTCCGGCTTGAACAAACCAGACTGACCGAATTTCAGGAGAAATGCGATGAATTGTCTGAATTATTAGAGCCTGAAGAACTATTTGAAAAAAAGGTGAGGGAAGTCCAGGAGGCTATCAATATTTATAATGAAGCCAAGGAGCAGGCTAAACAAGGATCAGACAATGCGTTTAAATATAATATTTCTACTGCGCATAAACGCAGCTGGATGCCTTTTATTGTTCCTGCTGGCCTGCTATCCGCCATGTTGATGCTGGTAAATTACTTTTACAGTCAAAACCCGGTGTTTCTGGGGATTAGCGTTGCAGCCGCTGTTATGACAGTAATTATTTTATTTATAAACAATATTAAGCGGAACAATACAGGAGTAAGAGCTTACAACGAAGCCGATGAGCTTAATCGTGTTCTGCATAAGGCCGGTTTTGCCGATGTGGTGGAATATGCCAAATACAGGCAGGAACAAATACAGACAAGGGAGCTGTACGAGAGCTATAAAAAGCAGTATTTTAATGCAAAAGGGCACATTGACAACCTTCTGGCCAAAAAAGACCGGTTTACAGAAATATGGGATTCATTTATAGCCGACTGTAAAGCAGACTGTGACAATGACAACAAAGAAGAAGTGCTTGAGAAAATTAAAGAAGGTGTTATGGGTTACATAAAGGCAAGTGAGGACAAGAATAAGCTTTTATCCGAAAAAGAAAACCTTAATGAAAAATACGAAATGGTGCTGAGAGAAGCAGGCACAATGGCAGGGGAAGTGTTCCACACTATCGATGATTTTAACAATTATGTGAACGGTTTAAATGATGAAACGGATCCCGATAACAATGGAACAACCCTTGCGCGGCTGGAAGATATTATTAAGGAAACCGAAGACCGCAAAAAAAATGCGGAGATCAGAATTGCTGCCATAAATGCGCGCCTGGAGCAGGCTCCTACAGAAAGCGAGCTGTCTAAGGTTCTTGAGGAAATCAGCTATTATACCGAGAAAAAAGAAGAACTTGAAATGAAAGGCGCAAGCCTGGTACTGGCAAGCCAGGTGTTGAAGGAAGCAGCATTAAAAATGCAAAGAGACTATATTCCGTACCTCAATGAAGAAATGAGCAGAATGATGAATATATTAAGCGGCGGACGATATCATAAAATAACCACCAACGATGCGTTAAGCATAAATCTTGAAGCTCCTGAAACTGATGAGCTTATTCCTGTAAACCGCTTAAGTGCTGGTACTATAGATCAGGTATATTTCTGCATGCGTCTGGCCGCAGTAACTCTTATAGAGAAAGACAGGGAGCTTTTACCCCTGTTTTTGGATGAACCTTTTTCCCAATATGATGAAGATCGTGTTAAAAATGCCTTTGAGCTTCTGAAGGAAGTTTCCAAAAAGCGGCAGGTGTTCTTCTTTACCTGCAGAGAAAGGGAATATGAAATTGCCGCTTCAGTTTTTGAAGATAACATGAACAGAATCCGGCTTAATTAAAATATTAAACTATTCAATATAGAAAGTACGGCAAATTATCAGCTGTACTTTTTTTGTAGCATAATTCTCCAAAATTTTGAAAGAATAAGCACCGAGGAAAATATATTATGAAAGCGGTGAAAATTATAAAGACTAAAAAATTACTTATCATGGTTCTGACAATCCTTGCTGTGACATTAAGCGCCTTTTTCAGCCACATCTGCTTTGGAGCTCCTGCCAGTCAAGTCAGCGATGTGCAGCTTTTGGCAAGAGCAATAAACGGTGAAGCCAGAGGTGAGCCTTATGAGGGACAGGTAGCAGTTGGCGCTGTAATTTTAAATCGTGTAAAGTCACCGAATTTTCCCAACTCCATTGCAGGAGTGATTTATCAACCAGGGGCCTTTACTGCGGTAAGTGACGGACAAATAAATGTTCCTATTGACCCAAAATCGACAGTGGTAAAAGCGGCACAGGATGCATTGAATGGATGGGATCCTACTTACGGTTGTCTTTACTATTGGAATCCGGCAACAGCAACGAGCAAGTGGATCTGGTCAAGAAAAATAGTTGTGAAAATAGGGAAACATAATTTCGGAAAGTAACGGCAAAATTTTTATAAAAAGGTTGGGTGTACTATGGAGAATAATTTTAGAATCAGTGAAGATGAAATTATTGAGGAAAGAAAAAAGTATGAAGAAAGTTACAAGGCACTGCAACACTCTAAGGCCAGACACAGGACAAAAAATGTAATAATTGCAATACTGCTGGCAACAACTATTTTCGGAGCATATCAGTACAATACGGCAATGAGGTTAAGACAACAGTTGAACAATGCATATAACAAAGCATTTTATGAGCTTGTAGATTATATCAAGAATGTTGAGGTCATGCTTATGAAAGCCCGGATGACTTCTTCGCCCGAGCTGACTGCCGCAACATTAAGCGATGTTTGGAGAGAATCCTTTTGTGCAGCAAGCAATTTAGGTCAGTTGCCTATTTCGGTGGGGGTTCTATCCAATACCGAGAAATTTTTAACTCAAGTGGCCGATTTGTCAAAATCTATGGTAAAACAGACTACAAATGGTAACACCATAGACGATGAACAGATGAAAACTCTGGCCGAACTTCACAGCTTTTCGGTGAATCTGGAAAAAGGCCTTTTAGAGATGCAACAGGACCTTTCCAATGGCAATTTGAAGTGGGAAAATGTAGCCTCTGAAGAACAAAAGGAAATGAAAGAGATTTCAGAGGATATGCCACAAACATTTGGCAGCATTAATGATCAGTTTGAGGAAATGCCTACCCTGATTTATGACGGTCCATATTCTGAGCACATGCAAAACAGAAAAGCTTTGGGATTAACAGGCAAAAAAATGACAGAAAATCAGGCCATCGAAAAATTGAATAAGTTTATGGGAGATGGTAAAGTACGCAATGTGGCTAAGCTTGCCGACAACAACAACGGAATAATAGATACGTATAATTTTAGAGTGGAATTGGCAGACAAAGAAAAAGACAGTGTTGCAGAAGCCGATGTATCTGTAGTAGGAGGCCATGTAGTCTGGTATCTCTATAACAGAGAAGTAGGTGATAAGACCATTGATATTAACAAAGCAATGGAACTGGGCGCTAAATTTTTAAAGGAACGCAACTATCCTAATATGAAACAATCATATTATATGCAGAATGACGGTATTGCCACTATTAATTACGCATATACCGAGAACGGCATTACCTATTATCCTGATCTGATTAAGGTAAAGGTGGCATTGGATAACGGGGAAATTGTCGGCTTTGAAGCAAACGGATATCTTATGAATCATACTCAAAGAAATTTTGGAACTCCTAAGCTGACCGAGGCTCAAGCCAGAGAGAAAGTTGTAAGAGGCGAAAACATCAAATCATCAGGGCTGGCTGTGATACCGACAAATTACGGCACCGAGATTCTTTGCTACGAGTTTACAGGCAAGGTTGAGGACAAAGACTTTTTGGTTTATATTAACGCAAACACCGGTGCGGAAGAGGAGGTTCTGATTATAATTAACTCAGAAGAAGGTATTTTAACTATGTAGGTAAATTACTCTAAGCATTACCTATTATGTCATCCTAAAAGATTCTTCGCTAGCGCTCAGAATGACATGCTTTAGCGGAGCGTATACAAGTTTAGCGGCTGTAGACTGCTGCGATTTAGCGCTCCATTTCCAACATCCAGTTTCTAGTCGCGCCCGCTACGCAGTCCATGCTTCGCTTTAAAACACAGCAGCCACGCCGCTTCATTACGTTTGTACGTCATCCTGAACGAAGTGAAGGATCTTAATATCAACAAAAATTGGGACGCGAGGATAAATTACCTGCGTCCCATAAACAACTTAATTAAAGATACTTCTTAAAACCATCTGAAGTCTCAATCAATTCTTTTACCAGAACTCTTGCCTTATCAGCATTCTGCCTGCTCATAGACGTCATGGCATCTGCTTCCTCGACATTAGCAGAGGCTTCTTCACTTAAAGCCGATACTTCAGTTATACTGTCAATAACCTTATTGTTGGAATCTACGATTTCATCAAGCTTTTGAGTTACAAGTTGGACGTTGTTGGTGAACTCATCCATCTTAACAGAAATACTGTCAAATACGTTCTTCGTGTTGTTAATTAAATCAGTCTGCTGATCATTTATTTCTTTTAACATCATAACCGATTCAGATGTTCTGGTTGCTTTTCTCCCCAGAGATTCGAGAATTTCAGCGATACTGGTGGCACTGTCCTTACTCTGCATGGCAAGCTTTCTGATTTCGTCGGCTACCACGGCAAATCCGCGGCCGTTTTCTCCGGCACGGGCGGCTTCAATTGAAGCATTTAACGACAGTAAATTGGTTTGCTCCGAGATGCCGGTTATGATCTCGGTTATACTTTGAATTTCGTTTGCCTTTTCGGTTAATTCCTGCATTTTTCTGTGAGCATACTGGCTTTTATCATTTGCTATCAAAGCCTTTTCGCTAAGTTCCCTAACATGCTCTATTCCCTCGTTCAATGCACTTAGCGATTCTTTTGAAAGTGCTTCCATATGATCTGAGAGCTCTGACGTATTAACAATAAGGGAATGAATGTTTTTTGACATAGCTGATTGTTTCTGTATGCTCTCGGCAGTATGCATCACACCGGAGCTGATCTCGTTAATGGCATTTGAAATAATATCGGAGCCTTCTGCGGATTTTTCCACGATAGAGTATACATCCTGTGCGTTCTTTTCTATAGAAGCAGCTATTTTAAGAACATCATCCAATATTTCGGCTTGCTTTTTCTGCTCTGACAGAATATTTTCTAGATTTTCATTATTAATTTTTATAGAAAGTCTGGTGGATATTATGATAGAAAGAGAAAAAAGTATCAATGATGCAATTTGTATCATGTATTCGGTTACAGCACCACCGGTATTTGATTTCAAAATAAAAATACTATATATGATTTTTGCTATATTTATTATAAAAGCCACCGAACAAGACACTATTATGAGCTTAAGATCAAAGTATAAATAATACATTAGGATTATGCAAAAGAAATATACATAAGTAATCAAATATGGGGAAGTTAAATTAACAAATAAATAAAAGAAAAGATAACCTAATAAGGTAATGTATTTAACACTTGAAGCCGCCGGATTTTGTCGATATACAATAAGGGCTATAATAAGCGGAATAAAGATAATGGCTGAAAATAGAAGAAGGTAGCCTAAAGTTCTTCCGCCCCTTAGAACTTCCAAAAAGTATCCGATGAAGGTAGTGGCATTAAGCAGCAAATTAATCAATAAGACAACCTTATTGGTTCTCTTAATTTGCGAATTTTCTTGCATTTAATCGCCTCCTCTACAAGTATTTACACCTTATTATCGAATATTCTATCTCTTATTTGTAGAATATACAAGTTTTTGGAATAAAAATCATCCTCTGATTTTTTTAAGAATACGAATATCCTCACCTGTAAACTGCAGGGCCTGAAATTCTCCTATTATACGTGATGCTATCCGCTCGTCATATTGTTTAAAAAGCCTCTTATAATCCAGATTTGAAGCAATTATGGTTTTCGCGGTA
>JAAYTR010000027.1 GCA_012523685.1 Clostridiaceae bacterium
AGCAGATGCAGTGTATTTTGCCGGAGAAGAGTTCGGACTTCGCACCGCATCTGATAATTTTACATTTGAAGAAATGAAAGAGGGAATTGGTTTTGTTCATGAAAAGGGTAAAAAAGCCTATCTTACCATGAATATAATTCCTCATAATGATGATATACTCAAAGCGTCTGATTTTATTGAAAAGGCCGCTTCAACAGGCATTGATGCTGTTATTATTTCTGATCCGGGCATGTTCAATATAATAAAAAAGACGGTGCCCCAACTTGAAATTCACATCAGTACTCAAGCTAATATAACAAATATAGAAACCGTTAAATTCTGGCATTCGGCAGGAGCTTCCAGAGTAGTGCTTGCCAGAGAGCTTTCTCTTAGCGAAATAAAAGAGATACGTGAAAATATCCCTGAAGATATGGAACTGGAAGTGTTTGTTCACGGTGCTATGTGTATTTCATACTCCGGAAGGTGCCTGTTGAGCAATTATATGATCGGAAGAGATTCAAATAAAGGAGATTGTGCTCAGCCCTGCAGATGGAAATATCATTTGATGGAAGAGAAGCGTCCGGGGGAATATTTCCCTGTCCAGGAAGATGAAAGAGGTACTTTTATTTTTAATTCCAAGGATCTTTGTATGATAAAACATATCCCGGAGCTGATTTCCAGCGGCGTATCAAGCTTAAAAATTGAGGGACGCGTTAAAAGCTCATTTTATGTTGCTACGGTAGTAAAAGCATATAGAGATGCTATAAATGCATATTATGGTAATAAACCATATGATGAAAAATGGTTTGAAGAGATCAGCAAGGTTAGCAATCGTGACTTTACAACAGGCTTTTTCTTTGGTAAGCCTGGCCCTGACGATCATAATTACAGCACAAGTTCATATATCAGAAACTATGATTTTATAGGGATTGTAAAAGGTTATGACAGCGATAATGGCATGGTAATAATAGAACAGCGAAATAGATTTAAGGTGGGTGATACAGTAGAGGTTATGCCTCCTGATGGGCCTGTCAGTCAATTTGTAGTAAAAGAAATGTATGATGGTGAGGGAAATAATATAACTGTGGCACCTCATCCTCAAATGGAAATAAGAATACCTATGAAATACTTACCGGAAAGCGCTGTTTTGCGTATAAACAAATAAGATACTTATAGACAGAAGGTATTATATTAGAAAATTTTAATGTTATGGGCTGGAAAGCTGTGGTATTATAGTATTATGAAACCGCTAGACTGTATTTATAGTGTACAGCGCTAAGCAAATAAATATCTTACTATAAGGAGGTCTTAGACCATGGCATTTTTTGATGATGTTAAAAGATTTGGCAAAAATCTTACTGACAAGGGTAAAGACGTAATTGAAATCACAAAATTAAACTCACAGATTAACGCAGAAAAAGACAAAATAAAGGATTTCTATGTAAAAATAGGTGAAGAAGTTTACAAAGCATATGCTGCAGGTCAAGGTTCAGCTTATGACGAGCTTTGTGCAGAGATTAAGCAAATTGAAGATACTATTAACGAGCTTACAGCAAAAGTTCTTGAGCTTAAGAATGCGACCAAATGCCCCAATTGTGGTTCAGAAGTAGCTAAAGATACTTCATTCTGTTCCAAATGCGGAACAAAAGTAAACTAGTTTTCCACACTCCTTAAGAGCGGCCGTCTAAGGCCGCTTTTTTGCTGGATTTGACATATTAATGAGGTAATAAAATGGATAAAAGGCAGCTTAGAAAAGGAATAAACGAAAAGCGTAAAATGCTTGACGAAAATTATGTTAAAATAGCTTCTGAAAAAATAGTTATAACATTACAAAATCTTTCAGATTTAAAATCTGCAAATACAGTTATGTCATACATGCCTTATGGAAATGAAGTTGATATAAAGCCCCTGAATCAATGGATTCTGAGTCAGGGCAAAATTTTATGCCTCCCAAGAGTTATAAGCCCGACAGAAATGGAACCAAGAATAGTTAATAACCTGGAACGTGGCTTATACAAAAGCTCCTTTGGTATTTTTGAACCAACTGTTGAGAATGTGTTGACAGATAAAGCTAATATTGATCTGGTGCTCGTACCGGGCCTTGCCTTTGATAAAAACGGAAACCGTACTGGCCATGGAAGTGGTTATTATGACAGGTTTCTTTCATCCTGCAAAAAAAGAACCCTGTTTATAGGCATAGCATATACATTTCAAGTCCTTGATTCAATTCCATCCGATCCTTATGATGTTAAAGTTCATAAAATAGTAACGGAAGAATATACCATTGATCTAATTAAATTATGAACATATTTTTCTCCATCAATAATCATAATTGTGATAAAATAAAAGAAAAGATGTTCTTTTTAAGAGGTATATTTTGAAAGATTTTGTTCATCTTCATCTTCATACAGAATACAGCTTACTTGACGGAGCATGCCGAATTAAAGATGTCGCCAAAAGGGCAAAAGAACTCGGTATGCATAGCCTTGCTGTTACTGACCACGGTTCAATGTACGGAGTGATTGAATTTTATAAAGCATGTAAAAAAGAAGGTATCAAGCCGATTCTGGGCTGCGAAGTATATACGGCACACCGTACATATCTGGATAAGGATCCGCGCCAGGATTCAGAGCAGGGGCACCTGATACTGCTTGCTAAGAATAATACCGGATACAAGAACCTTATGAAGCTGGTTTCGAAGGCTTATATCGAGGGCTTTTACTATAAACCCAGAATTGATTATAAGCTTTTAGAGGAATATCATGAAGGTCTGATATGTCTAAGTGCCTGTATCGGTGGAGATATCCCTCAGATGTTGTTAAATGGTGACTATAAGGGAGCTCGTGAACTGGCACTAAATATTAACAGAATAATGGGAGACGGAAACTTTTATCTTGAGCTTCAATATAATAACATTGAAGAACAGAAAATTGTAAATTCTGAACTGGTCAAACTTTCGGAGGAAACGGGAATTCCGCTTATTGCTACCAATGATATTCACTATATTAACAGGGAAGATGCAAGAGCACAGGAAATTCTAATTTGTATCCAAACCGGCAAAACTATTAATGATGCTGACAGATTAAAATTCGAAACAGATGAGTTTTACTTAAAGAGTCCCGAAGAGATGTGGGAACACTTTAAAGCTTATCCGGAAGCTCTTTTAAATACTGTTCGTGTTGCTGAATCCTGCAATGTTGAGATCAACTTTAATGAACTGCATCTGCCTAAATATGAGGTGCCAGAAGGAACAACCCCGTTTGATTATTTGCGGTCTCAATGCATAAAGGGTTTTCACAAGAGATACAGTAGAAATTCAGAGCTTTTGGAGCGTTTGGAATATGAGCTTGCAGTAATAGAACAGATGGGATATGTCGATTATTTCCTGATTGTTTGGGACTTTATAAAATATGCCAGAGATAACGGAATTATGGTGGGACCTGGAAGAGGTTCCGCTGCCGGCAGTATGGTGGCTTATTGCCTTGAGATTACCAATGTGGATCCAATCAAGCATAACCTTATATTTGAGCGCTTCTTAAATCCCGAACGTATATCAATGCCCGATATTGACATTGATTTCTGCTACGAAAGAAGGCAGGAAGTAATAGATTATGTTGTAAGAAAGTATGGGGAAGACCATGTTGCTCAAATTATAACATTTGGTACTATGGCGGCACGCGGAGCTGTAAGGGATGTGGGGCGTGCTCTTGCTGTGCCATATAATGAGGTGGATAAGGTCGCCAAACTAATACCCATGATGCCGGGCAAGCATATAACCATCGGTGATGCTATTGACATGATTCCGGATTTAAAAGCATTATATAATTCAGACCCCAGAATTCATGAATTGCTGGACACCGCAAAAGTTCTGGAAGGAATGCCCCGTCATGCATCAACTCATGCGGCAGGTGTTGTAATATCCAGTGAGCCTCTGACCGAATATGTGCCGTTGTATTGTAATGAAGGCCTCATCTCCACGCAATTTCCAATGACAACACTTGAAGAACTGGGTCTGTTAAAAATGGACTTTTTAGCCCTTCGTACTATTACAGTAATACGTGATACAATCGATCTTATCAAGAAGGATAAGAACATTGAAATTGATATTGAAAATATAGATTATGAAGATGCCAATGTTTATGAAATGATTGGTAAAGGTGAAACTGCAGGAGTATTCCAACTGGAAAGCCAGGGTATGACAACCTTTATGAAAGAGCTTATGCCTAATTGTCTTGAGGATATTATTGCAGGTATTTCTCTTTATCGTCCCGGACCTATGGATCAGATACCAAGATATATAAGAAATAAAAATCATCCAGAAAACATTACATATGTTACCCCAAAACTGGAACCTATATTAAATGTAACATATGGCTGTATGGTATATCAGGAGCAGGTAATGCAGATATGCCGTGAACTGGCAGGTTATTCTCTTGGCAGAAGTGATCTGGTGCGCCGTGCAATGTCTAAGAAGAAAAAGGAAGTCATGGATGCTGAACGTCAGAATTTTATTTATGGCAGTCTTGACGAAAACGGCAAGGTTTTGATTCCCGGCGCAATCCGCAATGGAGTATCAGAATATGCTGCAAATATAATCTTTGATGAAATGATGGATTTTGCAAGCTATGCATTTAATAAATCCCATGCCGCAGCATATGCATATGTAGGATATCAGACCGCATGGCTTAAATATTATTACCCCATAGAGTTCATGGCTGCCTTAATAAACAGTTTTATGGGAAGTCTGGGAAAGGTCAGCCAATATGTTATGGAATGCCGTAAAATGGGCATAAGGGTACTTCCTCCAGACATTAACGAGAGTGAAGGTTCCTTTTCAGTTAAAAACGGCGTTATCAGATTCGGACTAATGGCAGTAAAAAATGTTGGGTTTAATGTTGTGCAGAACATTATTGATGAGAGAAATAAAAACGGAGCATTTAAGAGTTTTATAGATTTTTGTGAAAGGCTGGAAGGGAAAGAACTGAACAAGAAAACCGTTGAAAGCCTGATAAAGTGCGGAGCTTTTGATATTTTTGGCATATATCGGTCACGGCTGATAGCTAATTATGAAAAAATTCTTGAGCGAGTATCACAGAAAAGAAAATCAATGATTTCCGGCCAGCTATCCCTGTTTGATGTTACCCGGGACGCTGATGATACTGCTACAATTGAGTGGCCTCAGATGGCTGAATATAATTCCAAATTGCTTTTGTCTATGGAAAAGGAAATGCTTGGATTATATATATCCGGACACCCTCTGGATGAATTTGCAGATACAATAAAAGAAATAGTTACAGTATATTCCTATGATTTTGAGATATCGGAAGATGGTTCTTCAAATGATATCAAGCTGGCTGATGGTACTTTTGTCCGTATTGCAGGAATTGTAACAGATATAAAGTCTATCAGTACAAAGAATAATCGAATGATGGCATTCGTTAATGTAGAAGATTTATACGGTCAGATGGAAGTTATTGTTTTTCCCAATATATACGAACGATTTGCCCGTTATTTATCCAATGAAAAACAGATAATTGTTGAGGGAAGAATTTCTGTAAAGGAGGATGAACAGCCAAAAATACTGGCCGACAGAATTACACCTTTAGAATCAGTTAATAATGGAGTTGGTGCTGATTATTCTAACCCGGAAGAATATAAACCATTTCAACCAAATGGATTTTTAGAAAAAAACGGTATATTGGGAAATAATATTGCTCATGAAGACAATAAAAATTATAAAACAGATAATGCTAAAAATAATATAAACAACAGCCCGGGTGCACAAAACGGCATTTTAAAAGTTTTGCTTGATAATAAGATCAACGAATCAAAAAGAAAGGCTGCATTATCTATATTAAAATATTTTGAGGGGCATGAACAGGCCCTGGTTTATATTGATGAGGCAAGAAGGCCTAAACTAAAACTGAATGTACAAATAAGTGACCTTTTAATTTCCGAGCTTTCGGAACTGTTAGGCAGCGATCACATAAAGAGATAATATGCCTTCTTTAATGTTGCGAGATATACTTCTACTTGCACTTTAGAGAAAAATAATATAATATGTTTTTGAGGTGATACATTGGAAAGAAATGAGACCGATAAATCATATGCTGATTACATAGTAATCGCAGCTGAGGAAAATGGTGTTAATGTAATTGGTCTTACACGAGGTAAAGACACACGCCTTCATCATACAGAAATTCTGGACAAAGGTGAAGTACTCATAGCTCAGTTTACCGAACAGACATCTGCCATAAAAGTCAGAGGGAAAGCAAAAGTGTATTGCAGACATGGTGAGGTTCAGTCCGGGAGCAGACAAGGAGGGCACTTGTAATATGTGGACAGTTGTTTACATGGCGCAGAATAAGGATATAGCAGAGAAACTCAAGTCTGTTCTAGAAGAGGGAGGTATTCTGGTTAGAATAAATCCTGTAAATCGAAAAGAGAAAACAGACGATTATTTTGAAGTTTCAGTTCCAGAGGCCGAGGTAGAAGAAGCTCACGGCATAATCATCGAAAAAGGTTATTAAAATTTACCCGTGTTTCACTTACACGGGTATTTTGTAAAGATAATTGTACTTGTACAAGCCTTAAACATGTTTTATTACTTTTTTCTATAATCGCTGCAATGAATTCAAACAATGCAGCGGCCTGCATCAGATTTCGATAGTGGGAATGTTAATATAACAATATTTTGGTAACGATATAATTAAGGAGGAAATATGAACCTAATTAAAACTGTTGCGGTTTTAACCAGTGGAGGAGACGCACCCGGTATGAATGCTGCTGTTAGGGCAGTAGTAAGAACCGGAATATACAACGGGTTAAAGATGCTTGGTATAAATAAAGGTTACGAAGGTTTATTAAATGGCGATATAGAAGAAATGAACCTGCGCTCGGTGGGTGATATAATACAACGCGGCGGCACAATTCTTCAAACGGCTAGATCTAAGGAGTTTAATACACAAGCAGGTCTGGAAAAAGCTGTTTCTATGGCTAAGGTTTTTGGTATAGATGCACTCGTTGTTATTGGCGGAGATGGATCATTCAGGGGAGCAAAGGACCTGAGCGAGTTGGGCATGAATGTTATAGGAATACCTGGAACCATTGATAATGATATCTCCTGTACAGACTATACTCTTGGTTATGATACCGCTATGAATACAGTGCTGGATGCCATAGATAAAATCAGAGATACATCATATTCACATGAACGCTGCAGTGTTCTTGAAGTTATGGGCCGAAAGGCGGGCTGGATCGCCATAAATTGTGGAATAGCAGGCGGTGCTGAAGCCATAATTCTTCCTGAAAAAGAATTTGATATTGATAAAGATATAATTATGCCAATTGTTGAGGGCAGGAATCGCGGGAAGAAGCACTACCTGGTTATTGTTGCCGAGGGAGTAGGCGGAGCTGTTGAAATTGCAGAATATATAGAAGCGAAAACCGAGATAACAACAAGAGCAACAATTTTAGGTTATATTCAGAGGGGTGGTACACCAACCCTTACTGACAGAGTTATGGGAAGCCGTTTTGGAGCTATGGCTATCCAATGTCTTATAGAAGGAAAGAAAAACCGCATAATAGCAATAAAAGACAACAAGCTTGTTGATATCGATATAATAGAAGCTCTTAATATGAAAAAAACCATTGATAATGAATTAATCACTTTAAGCAAAATTTTAGCTTTATAAGGAGCCATTACTTATGATATCTGAAACACGTTTCCCTGTTAGATATGCAGAAACAGATCAAATGGGTATAGTTCATCATTCAGTATACCCAATCTGGTTTGAATGTGGCAGAACAGATTTTATAAAGCAATATGGAATAGCATATGATGAACTTGAAAGACTTGGTTTGATGCTTCCTTTGGTGCGTTTATCATGTGAATACAAAAATCCTGTTAAATACGGCGACCTGGTTTTGGTAAAAACAAGATTAATGAAAGCTACTAAAGCCCGCCTGATACTTGGTTATGAAATTTATGCAGAAAACAGAGATGTTTTCTGTGGGAAAGGAAGTACAGAGCATGCATGGACCGGGGTAAACCTGAAACCTGTTAATATATCGAAGCACAAGCCGGAGATTTTTAAAAAACTATTGCCATTGTATAATAGTGTTACAGGAGAATAATTTTTTATGAATAATATCACAAAGAATATTCCAAACATTTTAACTGTTCTAAGAATGGCTGCGGTACCTGTATTTATTGTATTTATGCTCAAAAACATGATATATCCGGCAATAATAGTATTTCTGCTTGCAGAAATAACAGATGTTCTGGATGGCCTTATAGCACGCCGTTTTAATTTAATAACAAAGTTCGGAAAAATTGCCGATCCGTTAGCTGATAAGATGATGCAGCTAGCAGCGCTTTTTATGTTTTCAATAAGAGATATGATTCCCAGAATAATTCCCTGGCTTGTTCTTTTTAAGGAATTATTCATGCTGATTTCAGGAATTTATTTAATCAGAAAGAATTTTGATATGTCAAGTAAATGGTTTGGCAAACTGACATCGGTTATTTTATTTATCTCCATAATGCTTGTATTCTTTGGGGTTCCCAGACATATAACAGATGTTATCTTCTGGATATGTGTTGCTATGGCATTATTTGCAGCATTAATGTACATCAGAAATTACTTTAAGCAGATTAAATCCACAGAAACAAAAACTACATAAGAATTATAAGCTGTCATTTGTCATCCTGAGCGTTAGCGAAGGATCTTGCCGGTTGATAAAAAAAGAAAAGGGCGGGAGCAAGAGACCCCCGCTTCATAAATTTAATCACAGCAGCCGCCATCTTTATTGAAGAATAAGCAGAGGAAAATAAGAATAAAGAATAATATTGTGCAGTCGTCTTCACGTCTACAACTCCGCATAAACGGCACCTCCTTCCGGGTAGACTTTAATTACCCTACTGTTAATCGCAGCACTTGTTGTCATCACCACATCCGTTGCAGAATAGGAGAAGGAATAGGATAATGAACATTAACACTTCGCAATTGCCGCCGAAAAAGTTACATCCTCTTAATCCGAACATATTAA
>JAAYTR010000253.1 GCA_012523685.1 Clostridiaceae bacterium
CGAAATTCTGATCTTCTCCTCAAACCCTGCACATGAAATTTCAATGCTTATTTCACCGAAAACGCCGTTGGATTCAACCCAGAATCCTGCCGATCCCCCCGTCAGCACTATTTCTTCAGGTCCCTGAATACGGGCTGGTCCAGATAGTTTTATTTTTGCAACTGCATTAATAAACGGCAATGGCCTGTTGCAGATACTTTTATGTGAAAAAAATCAAAGCATATGATTATTTTACTAAAATAACATATACCAGACAAGACCGCTGAAAAAACGATATTATCAGAAAGGTGATGCATTCTTTGCAGCATATTTAACAGAAGTATTGATTAATAAAGCCTGAAGCTGCTTAGATTTATATACATGAGGCAGTATCATCAGACAATCGGTCCGTAGTCTGTCCTGTCATTACTTCTTTAATGTCCCCAATACAAGCTTTTTTGTTTAATCATTACTAAATCAAGAAATATGTTGTAAATAACAAAGATAAATTCTTAAAGCGGATTTCTGTATGCTATAATTAAAGTAATCAATAAACTTTATAAATCTGTTCAGATAATCCGGTAATTCAAGTTAATCTAACATATAATCATACAATTTGGAGGTACTGAAAAGGCTTGGGTATGTTCTTGTATATTTGTATTTCTTAGGAGGTAGATGTATGTATTATGCAAATCCATCACGTTATGAATCCATGAAGTATAACCGCCTGGGAAGAAGCGGGCTTAAGCTTCCGGCAATTTCTCTGGGGCTATGGCATAATTTCGGTGATACCGAAAGTATGTCCAACATGAAGGCTATTATTACCAAAGCTTTTGATATGGGTATTACCCATTTTGATTTGGCTAATAACTACGGCCCTCCCCCGGGAGCAGCTGAGAAAAACTTCGGACGTATTTTAAAAGAGGAGTTGGCTTCTTATAGGGATGAGCTTATTATTTCCACAAAAGCCGGCTATACAATGTGGGATGGCCCGTATGGTGACTATGGCTCCAGAAAATATCTTCTGGCCAGCCTTGATCAGAGTCTTCGAAGAATAGGACTGGATTACGTGGATATCTTTTATCACCACCGCCCCGATTATAACACTCCTGTTGAGGAGAGCATGCTTGCCTTAGATAGCGCGGTCAGGCAAGGAAAAGCTCTGTATGCAGGCATTTCAAATTATAAATGCGAAGATACAAAAAAAGCGTACGAGATATTAAAGGAATTAAAAACACCTTTCGTTATCCATCAGCCACGCTATTCGATTCTGGATCGCTGGATTGAAGAGGATGGTTTAAAAGATTATGCAGCAAAAATCGGAATAGGCATTATTGCCTTCAGTCCGTTGGCTCAGGGATTGCTGACCGACAGATATCTTAAAGGAATTCCTGATGATTCAAGAGCAGGCCGGGGTGTATCTCCCTTCCTTATCAAATCAAAAATTACAGACGAACAGCTCAAGATGATAGAAGGTCTGAACCAGATTGCCGCCGGTCGAGGTCAAAGTCTTGCACAAATGGCTCTGGCATGGGTTCTTAGAGATGAAGGCGTTGCCTCTGTATTGGTAGGCGTTAGCAAGGTATCCCAGCTTGAGGACAATATCCGCTGCATAGACAACACATCTTTCACCGAGGATGAGCTCAAAGCAATTGACAATATCGTCTTTCGAAATTCTCAGTAAAAGAAAAAGGGCTGTTTGCCCGGTTATGAAGTATACTGCGCCTGTAGAGCGGGCAAAAGCGCGCCGCTCCGGCGCAGATAGAATAATTAACCGTGGAAACAGCCCTCTTGTATTTATTTAGATTTCATCATTAAGGTCTACTTCAATATCCCGGTATTTTGCAAGGCCTGTGCCTGCAGGAATAAGTTTACCAATAATGATATTTTCCTTAAGACCAATCAATGGATCAATTTTTCCCTTTATTGCAGCTTCGGTAAGAACCCTTGTGGTCTCCTGGAATGATGCAGCAGATAAGAACGACTCCGTTGCCAGGGACGCTTTGGTTATACCCAAGAGCGTGCGCTTGCCTGTTGCAGGTCTCAAGCCCTGTTCTTCAGCAAGTCTGTTCTTCTCTTCAAATTCAAACATGTCAACCAGACTGCCCGGCAGCATATCGGTATCTCCGTAATCATCTATCTTCACCTTGCGAAGCATCTGACGGACAATAACCTCAATATGCTTATCGTTTATGTCAACACCCTGGAGACGGTAAACCTTTTGTACCTCCTGCAGCAGATATCTCTGTACAGCCTGAACACCTTTAATCTTCAAAATATCATGAGGATTGACCGATCCTTCTGTAAGCTCATCACCGGCTTCTATTTCTTCCCCATCCATAACCTTAATGGATGATCCGTATGGAATAAGATAGGTTTTGGATTCGCCGGCCTCATTGTTGACAACTTCGATTTCCCGCTTCTTCTTGGAATCCTTAATGTGAACCGTACCGGCGATTTCGGATACTATTGCCAATCCTTTAGGCTTACGGGCTTCGAAAAGCTCCTCAACACGGGGAAGACCCTGGGTAATGTCATCACCGGCGACACCTCCTGTATGGAAGGTACGCATAGTAAGCTGGGTTCCCGGCTCACCTATAGACTGGGCTGCTATAAAGCCAACTGCTTCTCCTATGTTGCAATCCTCTCCATTGGCAAGATTAATACCATAGCACTTGGAACAAACACCTACTCTGGAGCGGCATGTTAATACGGAACGAATCTTGACTTTCTTATATCCGGCTTTTTCGATCTTGTCTGCATGAGTCTCGGTTATTCGCTGATTAGCTTCTACAATGACTTCACCGGTATTTGGATCGGTAATCTCTGCAGGAGAATACCGCCCGATCAGACGCTCTGACAATCCCTCTATAGTTTTCCCGCTGATTACAATTGGTGATATATCGATACCGTCATCGGTTCCGCAATCGTCTTCACGAATAATAACTTCCTGAGCTACGTCAACCAGACGACGTGTAAGATATCCCGAGTCAGCGGTACGAAGAGCTGTATCCGCAAGACCTTTTCTGGCTCCGTGAGTTGATATAAAGTATTCCAGAACGTTAAGACCTTCACGGAAGTTTGATCTGATAGGGATCTCAATTGTCTCACCGGAGGTATCTGACATAAGTCCGCGCATACCTCCTAATTGTCTGATCTGATTAATGTTACCGCGGGCACCCGACTGTGACATCATATATACAGGATTAAAACTGTCCAATGAGGCAATCAAAGCATTCTTAATATCCTCGGTTGTCTTGTTCCAGGCTGAAATAATGGCACGTTTCCGTTCTTCCCTGTTATACAGACCATTTTTATAATGTTTCTCGATTTCATCAACTTTTTTGTCAGTCTCATCTAAATATTTCTGTTTAACTTCAGGTATAGTCATATCGGTAACACCAATGGTAACTGCACCCTTTGTTGAGTACTCAAATCCTAATGACTTGATTTTATCAAGGACTACAGCTGTCTTATTAGCACCGTTAATGTTAATGCAGCGCTCAATAATCTTAGCCAGTTCCTTCTTGCCGACTAAGAAGTCTATTTCAAACTCAAACATGGTCTCTGGATTTGTTCTGTCTACAAATCCCAGGTTCTGAGGTATTGCTGCATTAAATATAATTTTACCGACAGTAGTATCAACAATCTTACTTTTTTGAACACCGTCGATGGTTTTGGTTACTTTAACCTTAATCCTGGCATGCAGACTGAGAACATGAGTCTGATACGCCATTATGGCTTCCTCAGGGCTGCTGAAAACCTTACCTTCACCAATAACACCATTGGTAACATTTCCATCCTTATCATATTCAGCCTTTTTCTCGATGGTAAGGTAGTAACTGCCCAATACCATATCCTGAGTAGGTACGGTAACAGGTTTACCATCCTGAGGCTTTAAAAGGTTGTTCGCCGAGAGCATCAGAATGCGGGCCTCTGCCTGAGCCTCAGCTGATAATGGTACGTGAACAGCCATCTGGTCTCCGTCAAAGTCTGCATTATACGCAGTACAAACCAAAGGATGAAGTTTTATGGCACGGCCTTCTACCAATACAGGCTCAAATGCCTGAATACCAAGTCTATGCAGTGTCGGAGCACGGTTCAAAAGTACAGGATGGCCTTTAATAACCTCTTCCAGAACGTCCCATACTTCAGTTTTAACACGTTCAACCATACGTTTGGCACTCTTTATATTATGGGCAAGTCCGCCTTCTACAAGCTTCTTCATAACGAAGGGCTTGAAAAGCTCCAATGCCATTTCCTTTGGAAGTCCGCACTGGTAAATTTTCAGTTCAGGGCCAACCACAATAACGGAGCGGCCTGAGTAGTCAACGCGCTTACCTAAAAGGTTCTGGCGGAAACGGCCCTGTTTTCCCTTTAACATATCCGAGAGTGATTTCAGCGGTCGGTTACCCGGGCCAGTCACAGGACGGCCGCGACGGCCATTATCAATAAGAGCATCTACAGCTTCCTGCAGCATACGCTTTTCATTTCTGACAATAATCTCAGGAGCACCTAAATCCAGCAATCTCTTAAGTCGGTTATTACGATTGATAACTCTTCTGTAAAGGTCGTTCAAGTCAGATGTAGCAAAGCGCCCGCCGTCAAGCTGAACCATAGGGCGAAGCTCTGGAGGAATAACAGGAATTACATCCAGAATCATCCACTCGGGCTTATTCCCCGACTGACGAAAAGCTTCTACAACTTCAAGGCGTTTAATTGCGCGAATTTTCTTTTGACCATTAGAATTTTCTATTTCTTCCCTAAGCTCATTTGCTTGA
>JAAYTR010000028.1 GCA_012523685.1 Clostridiaceae bacterium
TCCGGCGCTGACATTACTGAAATAAACACAATAAGAAAGCGTTTGTCAGCAGTAAAAGGCGGAAAATTTGCAAAGCTTTGTGAACCGGCTCAGGTTATTTCTGTAGTATTGTCCGACATTATCGGAGACCCATTGGACATGATAGCTTCGGGACCTGCATATCCTGATTCATCAACCTCAGAGCAGGCGATCGGGATAATACGCAAATATGGAATTACTGTGTCTGCAGAAACAATGGAATTAATAAAAATGGAGACTCCCTCAGAATTGAATAATGTCAGGACTAAAATTACAGGCAGCGTTACCCAGCTTTGTGCCGCAGCAGAACGCACTTGCCGAGAACTTGGGTATGAGCCGGTTGTTCTGACTGCAAGTCTCAGGTGCCAGGCAAGAGAAGCAGGCAGTTTTCTGGCCTCAATAGCTCAATATTATAACTCATCAGAAAAATCACTTGCATTTATAGCAGGAGGCGAAACTGTTGTCCAGCTAAAAGGTAAAGGCAAGGGGGGCAGAAATCAGGAACTTGCACTGGCCGCCGCTGAAGATATTTCAGAGCTCGATAATGTAGCGGTTTTTTCAATTGGATCAGATGGAACTGACGGACCGACTGATGCAGCCGGGGGATATGTGGATACGGGCACAAAGAAGATTTTGTCTGAAAAAGGTATTGATATATTCAAAACATTGGAGAACAACAATGCATACTATGCGCTGCAAGCAAGTGGAGGACTTATCATAACCGGTCCGACAGGGACAAATGTAAACGATTTGTCGGTATTGCTAATAAAAAGATAATTTCCTGGTTTATTATCAGGTGCAAATAATATGGAAGCATAACTTAACTATGCACATATGGTTATTGTTGACAATGATATTCCCAGGATGTATCATAAATGTGTTATACACAAATTCATATCATGATGCTACCGGTAATAAGTTAGGTCAATTCATATCATGATGGGTACAAACGTTCAAGAGAAGGGAAGATAAAAAATGTATAAGGTCTTTCTTGTCGAGGATGAGAACGTGGTACGCGAAGGCATACGCAAGAATATCCTTTGGGAACAGTACGGATTTCAGTATACCGGCGACGCTTCGGACGGTGAGCTTGCGTTACCTTTGATTCGTAAGATACAACCGGACCTTCTTATTACAGATATCAAAATGCCGTTTATGAACGGATTGTCGTTGATTGATCTTGTACGCAAAGAGCTTCCGAGAACAAAAATCGTCATAATAAGCGGATACGACGATTTTTCTTATGCGCAGCAAGCTATTCGAATGGGTGTGGAACAGTATCTGCTTAAGCCAATTATAAAGGAAAAATTGGTGGAAATATTGATTGGACTGCATAAGAAGATGACCGAAGAACAACGGCAGCAGGAATACATAGAAAGTTTTCAACGGGAAGCTCAGGAGTATGAAAATTTTTCACGCAGACGATTTTTTGAGCAAATAGTTACTGGTGGTCTTAGTGTATCAGAAATCTCTGAAACTGCTAAGACCATGAATATTGATATTAATGCTCCGTTCTATAATATTGTACTTTTTTCGCTTAGCAGTGCTGAATACGATGGAAGTGTACCGGAAAGCTATACTGAGAATCTTGCGGCGGTGCAGGACGAGGTCACGAAGTTTATCATTGGACATACCGAACTGATTTTATTTAGATGGAACATCACTACATATGCCCCGATGAGCATATTCTTTCTGAAACCAGCATACAGAACCTGAGGAAAAATAACCGCCTGCAAACGGGTACAGGCAATAAGGAAATTGATCTTGAACATGTAAGAAAGTTTTTAAGCAGTGGGACTGAAAAAGAAATTGATAACTTCATCGATCAAATGCTGCAAAATGCCGAGGAAGAATTTGCTTCCCTTCCTATGTTTTTAAGATACTTGACTATGACTATATACTTTGCGGCTATAAAATATTTAGATTCAATCGGATACCGTATTGACAGCTTATGGTCAATGGATTTTCGGCCAAATGACAGCGTTTCGACAACAGATGAAGCACGGCAATATGCAAATCAGGTTATCAAACAGGCAATTGAGTTGCGTGACCGCGAAAGTACAAAGCAGCAGCGTGACCTGTTAAAGCAGGCAATTGATTTTATTAATGTGAGTTATTCGGACGCGTCCATTTCACTTGACAAAGTTGCAAAAAAAGTCAATATAAGTCCAAACTACCTGTCAGCGATATTTAGCCAGGAAGCAGGACAAACCTTAATAGAATATCTCACCTTTAAACGCATCAATGAAGCAAAATATATGCTCCGGCATACAGATATGCGGCTGAGCGAAATTGCGTTTGCCGTAGGATATAAGGATCCACATTACTTCAGCTTTGTGTTCAGGAAAGTCTCGGGTTGTACGCCCAGTGAATATCGAAGAGGAACAAATAGTGAACGTTAAATACCGGCGAAAAGAAATAAAAATAAAAATGCAGAGCAGACTCTGGAATATGATAATGCTGGTATCACTTCCTCTGATGATTGTCATTATAGTGCTTGCATCAGTCGGTATTGTTTATGCATTTAGATATAATGCAATTCTGAACAACGTCACAATGGCTTCGGACTTCAATCAGAATTTCAAAGATGATGTAGATTTAAAAATGTACTACTATGTGATAGACAGCCAGTATTCAGTAGGTTTGCCGCTTGAAGAGGTACAATCCGCAAAGAGGATTGCGCAAAAGCTTAACGATACTACAACTAAAAAAGATAGTCTTCGGGCTATCAGCAGCGTGCTGAGTCTGTGCCATAATCTTGAGGAGAAGATGCAGCAAATCGCTGCAACTAAAGAATATGACTCGCGTGTTGACCAGCTGGAGAAAAATATCTACATATTGACTGATCTGATTCAGAGGTTTATGTATACCTATCTATATTATGAGGCGGCACATCTAAACAGCCTGCAGTCTGATATGGTCATCAATATGATTGTTTTAATGGTTATAGTTGTTTTCTTTTCTCTTGTTCTGCTGTATTTTCTTTTAACAAGTTCAAAAAGGCTAAGCCGCAAGATTGTTGATCCAATAGACATGATTTGTGAGCGTCTGGAAGCCATCGGTAAGGGAAG
The DNA here is from genome assembly GCA_012523685.1 of Clostridiaceae bacterium. Taxonomy (GTDB): domain Bacteria; phylum Bacillota; class Clostridia; order DSM-8532; family DSM-8532; genus DTU059. The sequence goes on from JAAYTR010000028.1 coordinate 3,090, forward strand.
CTTACTGGTTCGAGAGCCTATTCAAGCCGATGTGGAGGAAGTGCAGCTCCTTTCAGACGGAATAGAAAACATGGTAGAGCGTCTGATATGGCAAATTAACAAGAATACTGAGCAAGAGAAGCAGCGCCGGCGCACCGAATTGGCTTTACTGCAGGCGCAGATTAATCCTCATTTTCTATATAATACTCTGGATACTATTGTATGGCTTATTGAATCCGGGGAAATCAGCGGAGCCGTTAAGATGGTTGCAAGCCTGTCGAATTATTTTCGCTTTTCATTAAGCCGGGGTAAAAGTGTTATTACACTGGAAGAGGAAGAACAGCATATACGCAGCTATCTGGAAATCCAGCAGATGCGATACAGTGATCTGATGGATTATGAAATTGACATTCCGGATCAATTGAAGAAATATATCCTGCCCAAGCTTACACTTCAGCCTTTAGTAGAAAATGCGCTGTATCACGGAATAAAGAACAGACGAAGGAAAGGCCTGATCCGCCTGACCGGCAGGAAGGAGAATGAACATATAATTCTGGAAGTAATGGATGATGGACGAGGTATGTCCGAAGAACGCCTGAATGAGGTTCGTGCTTCCCTAAATGCCGGTAAGACTGAAGGCTTTGGATTGAGAACGGTGCACCAGAGAATACGGATCTTATTTGGTGGAGAATATGGTTTAACACTAGTAAGTACGCCGGATGTAGGAACAAAGATTTTTGTTACTATACCTATGAAGACAAGCGACAAGGAGATGTAAATATGAGAAAGCTTCTTGCTATGGTATTTTGTCTTACCATAATGATTAACGGAGGTTGTGCCAGAGAAGAGCACCCTGCATCGGCAGCTTCCGGGGATAGTTTAATTGTGGTAGGGTTTTCCCAGGTAGGGGCTGAATCAGAGTGGCGTGTTGCCAACACAGAGAGTATGAAGTCAGCACTGTCCGAAGAAAACGGATATATGCTGATATTTGATGATGCCAGGCAGGAACAGGAAAACCAAATTCGGGCTATCCGGATGTTTATACAGCAGGGTGTGGATTATATCGTGTTTTCTCCAAAGGTTGAAACAGGATGGAAATCTATTCTGCTGGAGGCTAAGGAAGCTAATATACCGGTCATTGTAATTGACAGATATATTGAACGGGAATATGAGAACTTGTACACGGCTTATATTGGTTCTGATTTTCATAATGAAGGCGAGATAGCTGTTACATGGCTGGCAAAATTATTAGAAAATCAAGGGAGAGGGGAAGAGCCTGTACGGATAGTACATATTCAGGGAACTATAGGTTCCACCGCGCAGGTTGGCAGGACTGCAGCCCTTGAGAAGGCGATTAAACAGCATCCAAACTGGGAAATGATTGTGCAGGAATGCGGTGATTTTACCAAAGCCAAGGCATACGAGGTTATGGGTTCAATATTAGAATATACAAAAGATATTGATGTTGTTTACTGCGAAAACGATGGAGAGGCGCTGGGAGCAATTGCTGCCATGGAAGAAGCCGGACTGAAATGCAATCCTAATGGTGGTGTAATAGTAATCTCCTTTGATGCTACAAGGCTTGGGCTCGAATACTGCCTGGCGGGCAAAATAGCACTGGATGTGGAATGCAATCCGCTACAGGGGCCATATGTTGACGGGATTATTAAAAAGTTGCGGTGCGGAGAGCCGATAGAACGGATAAAATACATTGATGAAACTTATTTCGACTACTTTAATATTACCCGGGAAATAATTGACAACAGAGGATATTGAGGGGCGATTTTTTACTGTAAATGTTTGAAATATTACGATAGATTTATAAGTATATATAGGTTAGAGATATGATGAGTTTATTTTTTAAATGAGTTGGTTGAAATTTTTACGCACTTGCTTAGAAGAACTTGTTATTGAATATTCGAAAGTTATATGCTGAGAGCAAAGAATATAATACCAAATTTTGAAAGGGGAATAAGAAAATGAAAAAAATCTTAGCTTTGCTCTTGGTTTTTGTACTGGCATCAGGACTGGCAGCATGCGGTTCAGCACCTGCAGCTCCGGCACCATCATCATCAGCTCCTGCACCGTCTAAGGATGCTCCTTCAGCTCCCGCAACACCTGCCGACAGTGGTCTTATCAAAGTTGGTATCGTCAACAATCCGCCTTCCGAATCCGGATACCGCGCTGCAAATGTTGCAGACTTTGAAAAAGTCTTCAATGAAGCTAACGGATACAAGGCTTCAACATTCTACAGCCTTAAGAATGACGAGCAATTGAATGCAGCCGCACAGTTTATCACCGATGGTGTGGACTATCTTCTTATTTCAGCAGCTGCAACAGATGGCTGGACCAATGTTCTTGAAAACGCAAAACAAGCTGGTGTTAAAGTATTCCTTTTTGACCGCATGATGAACGTAGATGAGAGCTTATTTGAAGCCGCTGTTGTTTCCGATATGGCTGAAGAGGGAAGGATGGCTGTTCAGTGGCTGATAGACCAAAAACTGCCTGAATATAATGTTGTACATATTCAAGGCGCAATGGGCAGTGATGCTCAGATTGGCCGTACAGGTGCATTAGACGCAGAATTTGAAAAAGGCACCATGAAACGTGTTATTCAGCAGACTGCTACCTGGGACGAAGCTACAGCTAAGCAGATTGTTGAATCTGTGATCAACTCAGGAGAAAAATTCAATGTTATCTATGCTGAGAATGACGGTATGGCAAAGGGTGCTGTAGCGGCACTGGATGAAGCCGGCATTACTCACGGCGTTGACAAAGAAGTTGTTATAATGGGCTTTGACTGCAACAAGTGGGCTCTCAGAGAACTGCTAGCCGGCAACTGGAATTATGACGGTCAGTGCAGCCCCTTCCAGGCTTCTGTAATTGATTCGATGATAAAGGATGTTGAAGCAGGAAAGACACTGCCAGAAAAGATAGTTATTAATGAAGAAAAATTCTTTGATGCAAGGACTATTACACAAGCAGATATAGATACATATGGTCTTGGCGATTAACAGCAAATACTGCTTTACTTGTTAATAGTCGAATTTATCAGGTTTGTGCGATGTTAAGTATGCGGATAATGCCGCATGCTTGCATCGCTGTTTAGAGGAGACTTCAAACACTTTAAGGATGGTAGCTATGCAAAACGATATCGCTTTATCAATGCGAAAAATTAATAAATCATTCCCGGGTGTTCAAGCCTTGCATGATGTGGATTTCACCCTTTATAAAGGCGAGATTCATGCCCTTATGGGTGAGAATGGAGCCGGAAAATCAACCTTGATTAAGGTTTTGACTGGAGTATATCCGAAAGATTCAGGTCAGATTTATTTAAATTTAGACGGCACAAACAAAGAAATTACTGTAAAATCGCCTTACGAAGCTCAAAATTTGGGCATCAGTACGGTTTATCAGGAGATAACTCTATGCCCAAACCTTACAGTTGCCGAGAATATGTTTATCGGACGTGGCAATTACCGTATGGTAAATTGGCGCTCTATGAAAAAGAAAACAACAGATATACTTTCAAAATTAAATATCCCGGCGAGAGCCACACAGCAGCTCGGCACCTGTTCGCTGGCTGTACAGCAAATGGTGGCTATTGCCCGTGCTGTTGATATGGACTGCAAAGTTCTTATTCTGGACGAGCCCACTTCCTCGCTGGATGAACAAGAGGTTGAAAAGCTTTTCTCTCTGATGCGTGAACTGAAGTCGCGCGGTGTCGGTATAATATTTATTACACACTTCCTTGAACAGGTGTATGAGATATGCGACAGGATAACCGTTTTGCGGAATGGTGAACTGGTAGGGGAGTATGAAATAAAAGATTTGCCACGCGTACAGCTTATTTCAAAGATGATGGGTAAAGATCTTGACGATATTTCATCGCTGCAGAATCGAAAACCATTAGATGAAAAGGCAGATACCCCGCCGGTTTATGAGGCGGTCGGGTTATCTAGTCTGGAGTGTGCCAATGCATTCGATTTCAAAATTACAAAAGGAGAAGTAAACGGGTTTACCGGACTGTTGGGTTCTGGCCGCAGTGAAAGCGTACGTGCAATATTTGCTGCTGATAAAATCACGGGCGGCAGGATGAAGATAAATGGAAAAGAAATTAAAATAAAAAAGCCTAAGAACGCAATGATGCATGGTATCGGGTATTTGCCCGAAGACAGAAAACGGGACGGTATAGTTGAAGATTTATCAGTGCGTGAAAATATTATTCTTGCACTGCAGGTAATGAAGGGCTTTTTCAGACCATTTTCCAGATCTGAGGCTGAGGCCTTTGCAGATGAGTACATAAAACTATTGGGGATAAAAACCGCTTCAATGGATACACCAATCAAATCGCTGTCAGGCGGCAATCAGCAAAAGGCTATATTAGCCCGCTGGTTGCTGACAAATCCGCAATATCTTATCCTGGACGAACCGACACGTGGCATAGATGTCGGGACTAAGGTCGAAATACAAAAACTTGTACTCAGGCTGGCTGAGGATGGCGTCAGCGTAACATTCATTTCATCTGAAATTGAGGAGATGCTTCGCACTTGTTCACGACTCATTGTTATGCGCGACCGTAAGATAGTTGGCGAATTAAAGGGCGAGGAGATGACTCAGGATAACATTATGCATACGATAGCGGGGGAGGCAGGACAAAATGGGTAATGGTTTAAAGAAATTTGCGGGGTCTCAATTGGTTATACCGTTGTTTGCGCTATTTTTATTAATTGTTTTTAACTTAATCAGGGATGTTGAATTTTTCTCTTTAACCATTGCAACCAATAACCAGGGCAACACAGTTCTTTCAGGAAATCTGATAAGCATTTTGAATGGTGCATCAGCAGTAGCTATTCTGTCAATCGGCATGACACTTGTAACATCATCATGCAAAGGACAGGACATAAGTGTTGCTGCAGGAGCGGCAATAGCAGGCAGTGTTTTTGTCAGTGTGCTTCGTGCAAATGAAATTACAATACCGGTAATTATTCTTGCATTTTTACTGTGCTGTGCTGTTTCGATTCTTTTCAGCACATTTAACGGGGTATTGGTGGCTGTATTCAAAATTCAGCCCATGATTGCAACATTAATACTATTTTCTGCAGGACGGTCTATTGCTTATTGGATTAACGGCGGAGCGACACCTACTATTTCAAGCCCATTGCTGGTTAGTATAGGAGGCTTTATCCCGGGTATCCCCATACCCACTCCAATCATTATTATGGTGATTTTCCTGATTTTGATTTCACTTGTTTTAAGGTTTACTAATCTTGGACTTTACACACAAGTGGTTGGTATTAACGAAGGAACCGCCCACTTAAACGGCATTAATCCTGTTTGGATTAAACTTACAGCTTTTATGATATTGGGAGTATGTGTCGCCACTGCAGGCTGTATCACCGTATGCAGAATAGGACTGATAAACCATGAAACTCTTCTTTTGGATGTGGAAATGGATGTTATTCTGGCAGTCGCTATAGGAGGAACTGCATTAAGTGGAGGAAAATTCAGTTTGTTTGGTTCAGTGATAGGGGCATATATAATTCAGGCTTTAACGGTTACACTTTACGCAATGAAGGTTCCTTCATCGGCGGTAAAAGCCTATAAGGCGCTTGTTATTATAATTATTGTTTTAATTAGTTCGCCGGTTGTTAAAGAACATGCCATTAATCTGCGTAATAAACTGTTTAAAAAGCAGGTTAAAACGGAAATTTCCATGAAGGCTTCTTAAACAGCATTTAAAGGCTATGAGATTATTGCTAAACCATCATTGTAACTGATTCGCCAATTGTAAAAGGCCATACTGTCAATTGAGCGGGAAACCGACGAAATAATGGAGAATTATGATATGAAAAATGAGAAGGATTTATTAACTGGAGTATCAGAAAGAAAACGCAGGGAACCTATTTCCAACACTAATCTGCTCATGACGATAACGGTTTGTACCTTCATAAGTATGTACGTACTTGCCATGTTAATCTGGGGAGGAGGATTCCTGAATCCACAGCAGTTTCTTGATCTTTTCAATAACAATGCGTTCTTACTTATAATTGCCTGTGGTCTTACTATGGTTATGATATCCGGCGGGATAGACATTTCCGGAGGAGGAATAACTGCGCTTGTGACCATGGCCTGTGTTGTCTATCTTGAGGATCATGGCGGAACTGTAATTGGCTCGTTATTTTTGGCTTTGGGTATAGGTATAGCGTTTGGGCTGGTCCACGGGATATTAATATCGTATTTGGAGATACAGCCTTTTATTGTAACTTTAGCAGGTATGTTCTTTGCCAGAGGGATGGTAACCATAGTCAGTATTGCTCCGCGCACAGCAGCACATAAAGCTTTTGCAAGTCTTAAACAATTACGCATCAAAATTCCCGGTATAGGTTACTATGGGAAGACCGGCAATTTTATTCCCGCCCAAATCGAACTGGGAGTTATAGTAGCCATAACAGTAGTATTAGCTGTGGCTGTAACTCTGAAATGGACGCGATTCGGGCGCAACCTCTATGCGGTGGGCGGACATAGTCCCAGTGCTTTAATGCTTGGTATAAATGTTAAGCGTACGAAATTCTTTGCCTATTTGTTGGCCGGACTATTATCCGGAATTGGCGGGTATGTTTACCTGTTGCATACTGGTGCAGGAGATGCTGCCAATGCTACGCAGGCAGAAATGCAGGCAATCGCATCAAATATCATTGGCGGAACCTTATTAACAGGCGGAGTTGGAAATGTAATCGGTACACTTTTTGGTATGCTCTCTTTAAAGACCATTACCAATATCGTAATTGCTTCAGGGCTAACAAAGCCATATTTTCAGAGCATTACTACCGGTCTCATGTTATGCTTCTTTATTTTACTTCAGAGTATTATTCTCGCTATTCGTGAAAAGGGTGATTTTAAATTGCTGCTGCCCGAATGGATGAGGTCCGGAATAAAAAACAAAAAATAAAAGAGATTAACTTGCTGAAGGAATTATGGTTATCTGACGCATAGTCAACAGACTGACATGCGTCAGATTTAATTGATATTGGTTTTGCCGCGTTTCACAAGTTCTTTATGTCAGAGTATTATCCAAATGATTGATTATTAGTTGTGTTTTTCACAGGTCAGGGAGCAGATACATATAATCCGGGATTTACTCGAAAATACGGGCGGCTTCGGCCATATTCTCAATAATGGGTACATCAAACGGACACCGGGTTTCACAGCTTCCACAACTAATACATGCTCCACCACCATAAGCAAGCCCTGAGTAATGGGAGTGAATGGAAGGCGGAATGTTTTCCAAATCTAATCGGGCAATATCCAGATATTTGTTGACAGCTGCAATATCGATATTAGCGGGGCATGGCTGGCAATGGCTGCAATATACACAGTTGCCTCTAAAATCATTACGCAGAGTACCCAAAATCGGGGTATAATCGCGTTCATTATCGCTCATATCAAGATAACGTACCGAATCCAGCACTTCTTCACGAGTCTTGCAGCCCAGCATTACGCTGGCGACAGCCGGACGCGTCAGGGCATAGTGTATGCACTGAGCCACTGTCATTGGCTTTTCGAAGGGTGTATGCTCGGGCGAAAGCAGCTTACCTGCTCCCAAGGTTTTCATTACTGTAATTCCTACCCCTTTTTTCTCACAAAGCTTGTAGAGTGCGGCGCGTTTGGGATCGATTCCTCTGAAAGCTGTCGAATCAAGCCCGTGGTCCAGTTCATCGAGTACATATTTGTCGGAAGGATAAAGATCGAAGGCCAGATTGATGCTAAAAAGAAGTAAATCAGGCAGGCCCGTATTTATAACACGCATCGCCATTTCAGGATTATGCGAGCTAAACCCGATGTGACCAATATCACCCTGCTTTTTTAAGCGCTGCACGTAATCAGCAAAGCCTGTTTCAAATACTCCCTTATAGTCTTCCTCGGAGTCAATAAAAAACATCATACCAAAGTCGATATAACCTCCAAAGATACGCAATAAATCTTCAAAATACCGTTGAACTACCGGCAAATCACGGCTGATATCATACTGCTGCCCGATATCGGTAGAACCGATATGCCCCTGAATCATTACATCTTTTCGGCGACTGCCTAGTGATTTTGCGATATTTTCCCGTACTTCTTTTCCTGGCATAAACACATCAAGCAGGTTTATTCCCTGTTCCAGTGCCGCATTAACGGTTTCATTCACTTGTTCATATGGCTTACCATCCAAATGCTCACAGCCAAGACCAATAATACTGCTCTTAAGACCGGTTTTCCCTATTTCTCTGTACTCCATACAATTCTCCCTCTTCATGTTATCCCTTTGTTCAAGAAAATTTGCTCTTATATTATCATTGTATCATTTATTTGCAAAAAGTGGTGAATACCATATTTCTTCTTGAACATTACTGCTCTTTTTGGGCTTTACTTTTTTGTGAAACTCGTTTAAAATTTATTTTAATTAAATTATGCCAAAGCTGTGAAGAGAAGAAGTAGGTTAGAAATTATCATTATAGAGAGCAGCCGGCTGGTGAAAGGCTGCTGATAATCTGATTCGAATACATCTCGGAGCTGCTGCCTGAAATTACAGTAGGGTAAGATGGGTTCGCCCAATATAGCGTATGAGTGTGTTTGCACTTATTGAGGGAAATTCTGTGAAGAATTTCTAAACCAGAGGTGGTACCGCAATTATTGCCCTCTGTTCCGGTTGGAACAGGGGTTTTTTGATATACTATATCTGAGAGGAGTTGTTGTAATGACAATTTATGATGAACTGGTCGCCCGTGGCCTTATTGCACAGGTTACCGATGAAGAAGAAATTAAAAAGCTTGTTAATAATGGTAAGGCAACATTTTATATTGGGTTTGATCCCACAGCCGATTCTTTGCATGTGGGTCATTTCATGGCATTATGCCTCATGAAGCGTTTGCAAATGGCGGGGAACAAGCCTGTGGTTCTAATAGGCGGAGGCACCGCGTATATAGGTGATCCATCGGGCAGAACAGATATGCGCACAATGATGACACCTGAAATAATTAAGCATAACAGTGAATGCTTTAAAGTGCAGATGGCGAAGTTCATCGAGTTTGGTGATGATAAGGCGATCATGGTTAATAATGCAGATTGGCTCTTAAAGCTCAATTATGTCGATGTACTCCGGGAGGTTGGAATTCATTTTTCTGTAAATAATATGCTGCGTGCCGAATGCTACAAGCAGAGAATGGAAAAGGGTCTATCCTTCCTGGAATTGAATTATATGATTATGCAAGCCTATGACTTTTATTACCTGTTTCAGAATTATGGTTGTAATATGCAGTTTGGCGGTGACGATCAGTGGTCTAATATGCTGGCAGGCCGGGAACTGATACGCCGTATACTGGGCAAGGATTCTTTTGCCATGACAATTACATTATTAATGAATTCTGAAGGCAATAAGATGGGAAAAACAGCGAAAGGTGCTGTTTGGCTTGATCCGAATAAGACTTCGCCTTTTGAGTTCTACCAGTACTGGAGAAATGTCGACGATGCGGATGTTTTGAAATGCTTGCGCATGCTTACTTTCCTGCCCCTTGAGCAGATTAATGAAATGGATAAGTGGGAAGGCAGTCAACTAAATGAGGCCAAGGAAATCTTAGCTTATGAGCTTACTAAGCTGGTTCATAATGAAGAGGAGGCTGTAAAGGCCAGAAAAGCCTCTCATGCGCTCTTTGAAGGTGGTACGGATGATGCAGATATGCCGTCAACCGAGATTAGGGCAGAGCTATTAACAGATAATGCAATTGGTGTTTTGGACTTAGTTGTTGAATGCAAAATGGTACCATCTAAGAGTGAAGCCAGACGCTTAATTCAGCAGGGCGGACTGTTTGTTGACGATGCCAAGGTTGAGTCTATAGATTATACTGTTACTATAGAGCAACTAAGAAATGGTGTTAAAATTCGTAAAGGGAAGAAGACGTTTCATAAAGCATTTATACGTAATTAGAACAATAAGAGCAAAGGGTGCGAGGTTAGAGAAAAAGAAGCCTCGCACCTTTTTTATCTTAATGGAAGGCTCCGGTAAAAAGGCCTATACAGGTATAGGTCCGGAAGTTAAAGATAATAGTCTCTTTGGTTGATACAAGACAGTTATGCATCGATGGTAAAATTGATATGAAGGTGATAATATGCATATTTTATCTAAATTTTTTAGGAATAAAAATGGCTCGGTTATAATAATATTTGCTTTTTGCATAACAGTGCTTCTGGGATTTTGCGCTCTGGTAATCGATTATGGGATAGTTGTTCATAAAAGGATCAGTATAAGCAATGCTGCAGACGCAGCTGCTCTGGCCGGGGCGCAGGAGTTGATATTCAATAGTGACAATGCCGAAGCTGTTGCAAAAAGTTATCTGGAGGCTAATGGTGCGGATCCCCTGGATGCAGAAATAGAGGTTTATGATTCTGATACAAAAATCAGAGTTACCGTGAAAAGTAAGGTAAACCACTATTTTGCAAGAATCTTAGGGTTTGATGAGGGAAATGTGGAAGCCACCGGTGTCGCAATGTGTGCTCCTGTTATAGGAGTGTATGAAGGCATAAGACCGTTTGCTATAGAAAAGCAGACCCTGGAATTTGGAGTGCAATACGTATTAAAGGAAGGTGGCGGAGGAGGTTCAAATGGAAATTACGGAGCTCTGTCATTAAGCGGAAATGGAGCAAGCAGCTATGTAAACAATATTATTAATGGTTATGACGGACATCTCCGTGTAGGGGACTATGTGGAAACAGAACCCGGAAATATGAGCGGTCCTACCGTGCAAGGAGTAAATACACTGATTAACCGATGCAATCATACACCGGAATGCACACACGATAATTATAGTTCAAATTGTCCACGTATAATTACAGTTATTATGGTGGATACCCTGAATGTAAACGGTAGAAGTAATGTCAGAATCGCAGGATTTGCCAGATTCTACTTAGAGGCGGTTGCCGGGCATGGCAACCAATCTATTGTAACCGGCAGGTTCATCAAAACAGTTATGTCAGGTGAACTTGGTGATATTGAAGATGACTTTGGACTGAAGGGTGTGAAGCTGATCCGGTAATTATGCTCTCTCATATCATGTTTTTTTCATACGGGCGTTATAAATGCTCTCCTGGGTCGAATTTTTCTTCAAATACATATATCAGGTAAAAAACAGTTTATTAATATAATTCCCTTACTGTCAATAATAATAATATGGTATTCTTATTTAGTGGAATAAATTAATAAGATTGCCGGTTTATAAGGGAAAAGGTGTATTATGAAGAAACGTTTGATTTTTATATTGCTTGTACTGCTTACAGTATTAGTTTTTTTACCGGTTGTATCTGTAAATGCATCGGAAATTGCTCATCTGGGTTTTGTGGAAACTGACGTAATTCTGCAGCCATCAGGGAATGCAATAATAACATATACGGTACGTTACAATCTGGTACCGGGGAAAACCATGCTGGCATTTACATTAGAGGGATTTGACAAGCTTTATCCTGTTTTTGATGATGTGTTTTCTTGCGTCGTAAAAGATGATAATTCAGTCTTTGATATAGATATTGTAGATCTTGGCGGTGGCAGATACGATATAATTAACTCCGGAAATACGCGGCTTGGAGGAGAATATCTTACTTACAAAATACGGTTTGCTGCAGATATGGCTGATGCCGGATATCTGGAGAGAACAACATCGGATGATGGAAAACCTTTGGTGGTATTCCATTGGGCACCTGTCCAATGGGATGAAGCTATGGAGCATTATACGGTTTCCATAAATTATCCTTTGGAATATCCCGAAGAATCGGGAACAAGAGAGGAAGTAGAAGAATTACTGCTTCAAAATGATTTTGCCACCGAGACCTGGATGAACGAAGAATATCTGATTGATTACAGAGTGAACGTGCTTAACTCTACCCCTCGAATACAAGTATTACTTCATAAGGATAACCCTTCAATAAGATATAATTTTGAAATTCAACAGTACATTTCTGAGGAAGTCTTTAAAGATATGCCTGATTACAGCAGTCGGCCTCCAATTGGCGAAAAACCATTTGAAGAATATCCCGGGGTGCCCTATCAGCCCGATGACGGAAAGTTTGATACAAACAGGCCTTATAACAATAAATCCACAGACAGGTGGGCTCTGTTATTTTTATTTATAATATTGACTTTTGTAACGATAGCCTCTGTTGGTCTGAAGCAACGCTCTGTAGTAAAGGCACGTACCACATATGAAGAAATTAAGTGGGCAAGGGAAGACTGGGTTCCCCCTAAGCTTGAATTAGCTTCTTTTAGAAAAGACGGCTTTGTGGTTGAAGACCTTGATGAGGTGGAAGCGGCAGTTCTTATAGGAATACCATACAACAACATACTGTCTATGATCCTATATAAGCTTATAGATAAAGGCTACCTGGAGGAAATATCCACAGATCCACTGAGAGTAAGACAGGTAAAAGGGAAAGACTTAACCGGATTTCCTCAGTATGAAAAGCTTATGTATGCTGCCGCGGCAGATGAAGAGTTCAATGAGCAGGAAATAGAAAATATATTGAAGTGGCTTACCGATACTGTCAGGGGCAAGACCTGGAACTGCGACATTGAAGCTACAAAAGAATATTATAAAAATAAATTTGAACAGGCGTATAATGAGCAGGACCACGAAGAATATGAAGAGTATCAGCGATACTACGATCAACCATATTATTATCATTGGCATCACTACTATATGTACCACAATCGCATACATGACCGAAGAAGATACCGTGACTATCATAACAGAATCAGGGTTGATACAAACAAAACTGAATTCAAGTCGGTGATTGATACAGATAAGGGTGTATTTGCCTGTCATGATGCCTGTCACTCAGCCTGCCATTCGGCTTGTCACGATGCCTGCCATTCGGCCTGCCATTCTGCATGTCACTCGGCCTGCCATTCAGCATGTCACTCAGCATGCGTCAGTGGAGGTGCAAGGTGAAGAAACACAGATTAACATGGGTTGATGACTTTATAATGAAGATTAAGCCCTATATACATATGCGGCTCAAAGATAATGTGCTGATCCGCATGCCTAACGAAGCTTTTAAGCTTAATTCCACAGGAGCCAGGGTAATAGACCATATTTTGTCAGGTGGCTCGGTTGAAGATATTATTCAGGCCAGAAGAGAATACCCTGAAACCGAAGAGCAACTGGAACGTTTTTTTACAGACTTTTCTCTTATGTGGAACGGAAAGGTCTGTGAGAATTATAATACCCCTGCTATTCACAGGACTGAATTTAGCCTTGGCTATATAAAACTTCCCATATTATCAGAAGTAGCTCTAACATATACCTGCAATGTCAGGTGCAGGTTTTGTTATGCAGATTGTACCAAAAAAGAGGTTGAAAGCCAGCTTGATACTGAGGGATTCAAAAGGATTCTCGATATTATTCGCTATGATGCCGAGGTGCCGAGCGTTTCTTTTACCGGAGGAGAACCAGCGACTTATAAGGACCTTCCGGAACTGATAAGCTATGCATCAAAACACAATAACATGAGAGTTAACCTTATTACAAACGGTACCCTGATTACTCCGCAAAAAGCAAAGGAATTTGCAGAGGCAGGCCTTTCTTCAGCACAGGTGAGTATTGAGTCTGCAATAGCCCGGGAGCATGATGAAATTACAGGGGTTAAGGGTTCACACCAGGCTTCGGTAAACGGACTGAAAGCATTAAAAGATGCAGGGATTATTGTTCACCCTCATTTGACTGTATGCACTATGAATAAAGATAATTTGGAAAAATATCCGGAATTCTGTAAGAGTATAGGGGTGGAACGGTTTTCAACAAATCTGGTTATTCCCTCAGGTAGAGGAGAAGCGCAGGATTTGACAGTAGAATATCAGGAAATCGGAGATATTGTTAAGAATCTTAAGTTGGTATCTGAAAAGATGGGGATTCAATATATGTGGTATTCGCCCACACCAATGTGCCTGTTTAACCCTGTAACATCCGGATTTGGCAACAAAGGCTGCAGTGCCTGTGAGGGATTATTATCTGTTGATCCAGGAGGTAATATTTTACCCTGTTCCAGTTGGCCTGAGCCTATAGGTAATTTGCTGGAGGAAGGCTTTGAGGCAATATGGTTTAATAAACGAAGCCAATTTATCAGAGATAAAAAGTCTGCACCAGCTGAGTGCAGGGAATGTATGGATTTTGCAGTATGTCAGGGAGCATGTCCGCTTTATTTCAATGCCCATGGATGTGAAGAATTAGAGGCGGTTTGGAATTTAAAGGGTTTTAAGAGAAAGGAGTAGCGTATGAAGAACAGGAGAATACCGGGGTTACCCTTACCTGAGGATCAGGATGCTATTAAATTTCATCTTTTTAAGAATCTGTCATACACAACAAGAATGTTGTTGTATTTAGGATGCATTTTAGCCGGGTTTCTTCTTCAGATAATTACGGTCAATGTCTGGCCGGGTGCTTTCCTCCTGATATTAGCTTCTTTATTAATTCTGGTAAAAGGCTACAGTACAAAGCTATCTTACTCATCACGTAAAGGCATCTGGACTAAGACCAATATGGAGAAAGTTCATCAGATCAATCAGATCAGACAGAGTATTAATAAATGGGACAAGGATGCTTTGGATATCAGCAATAGTCTGGGCTGTGCAACATTTATCCTGGTATTTCTTGTTATACTCTTTATTTATATGGGTGTAGCCGCTGGAGTAAGCAATACTGCAGCCAGTATTTTTATTGTAGATTCAATTATACTAATAGCATCAATATGGTTTAATGGCATGAAAACAAAAGGCCACCAGGGAATTCTATATATTAAAACAGATATTGTTGTTGATTTGGAGAAATACTTTGAAGAGATTAAAAAACCCGGAGAAAATTATGTTCCTTCAATGGCACTGGCCAAAGACAAAGAAGGGAAGGAGTATCCCACAGATTGTCGGTTTAATATTGTGTTTGATAATGCTCCTGCTGATTTTTACGGAATTCAGGCTCAGATCAATATCAATACTGTTAACGGTACCAGCTATCCTTATTTTTATTGTGTCATAACAGCAAAAAAAGGTTTTGGGCTTGGACAATATAAAAAACGGATGGTAATACCCAAAGGCATCACAACAAAGTTTTCGGATGATGAAGATGCTGAAGTTATTGTTATTCGTCAACGCACAACCAAAAACTCGGGATATCATACAAAAATAAATGCATGTAAAACCATATTTGAATATACTTTGAATCTGGCAAGGATAGTTCTTGAAAATAATAAATAGTTATTTGTCCGGGCTAAAGCGTTCTTCTACACGGCTAAAAAGCAATGAAGATATCATGCCCAATACAAACATTATTATTACCAGAGCCAGTGCGGGAATGAATGTAAGTCCTGATTCAAGCAATCCTGCAGCTGTTAATCCCGGAGCAACCACTGTAGGGAAAATAGCCAGGGAAGATCCTAATACAGTCCCAAGAATAATATGATACATAATTTCATATTTACGTTCGAAGAGTATACTCACAAGCTTGGCAAAAGCAATAACGGCAAGTAGTACACCCAACATCAAAGGAATAATAACTGAGAAGTCCAGGCTGGAAATGCCATCGGACATTTTGCTGTACATCCCAAAATAAATAAGAAAATTCGATGGGGATAAACCGGGTACAATGAATCCCAGACCTACCAGTACTCCTCCGCCAATCCAGATTAAAAAGTTTGGTTCAATTGATGTCAGTTGATTTTCGCCGTACAGCATCAAAACAAGAATAGCGATTGCTGCCGTTACTAGCGCTATATATCCATTTCTACCTCTTCCTTTTAATCCGGCTGTTTTCCATAAAGAAGGCACTGTTCCTGCAACAAAACCAATAAAAAGACTGACAAACTGTGGCGCAAACTTACCAAAAGCCGCCGAAACCAAACCGGCAAAGAGCAGGATACCTAAGATTCCGCCTATTCCGACAGGGAGAAAAAAGAGGAAATATTTCTTAAAATTCTTAGGGAAATTTCCCAAAAAAGAAATCAGATGATCGTAAATTCCGAAGACTACCATAAGGACTCCGCCGGATAATCCGGGGAGTATAGCCCCTATACCGATCAGGGCACCTTTTATTACACGAATTAGCCAGGACATAGGAGTTTCGCGAATATGCATTATGCCTTCATTTTTGTTTTTTGAATTACCTGTTACCTTTAACATGAATACCTCAACTATAATAACAAGCTGTCTTGAACTTGTTTCTATATCAATTACCGTTTTATTTTATTATCTTGCACATAATAAGTCAATTATTTGACTAAGATCCTGTCTGTTTAAGTATAGTAAGAATACTCTGTATGGCCAAAGCAGAATTTGCATAGATATCGGCAACTGGTGCCGGATTTGGATAGACTTTATTTATAAATCAGACAGGTTAATATTAATAATAGAAAATGACAACCGCACTATAGAAAAGCTTAGTGCAGATTGTCTTTCTTATTTATTTAAGAAGGTGGCATGTGAAGAAACGGTATTATCATTGGTTTTTATTAATTATGATTAAAAAGTTCATGGGAAATTCACGGGTAATGGAAGAGTAATGTTACGATTAGAATAACAACAAATAAATTATAAAATGTACCTCTTTAATGAAAATACTCTGCCGTTATCTATCTGATACTTACTTTTGGGTGTATATTTGCTTTTGTCGGTGCACACCACAAGTATAGGTCAAAACAATATCTTTAGCCGATTGAAGCATTTAACTAAAGACGATGACAAAATATCACCAGTTTACTGGAGGCAGTGACCTTTGCAGCAAAGGAAATACCGTTTAAAGGGAAGAGAGGGTTTCCATGTATAAATTACTTATTGCTGACGATGAGCAGATAGTTTTGGATTCGATCAAGTTCATCATCGAAAAGAATTTTTTATATATGGTTGAAGTTGGAACAGCGAGGTCCGGACGAGAGGCTATAGAGAAGGCCGAAATCTTTAAACCTGATATTATTTTCATGGACATAATGATGCCCGGAATAAACGGCTTTGAAGCCATAAAGGAAATAAGGTCCAGATTAAACGACGTATTGATTATCATATTAACTGCCTATGAGAGGTTTGATTACGCCAGAGAAGTCATTAAACTGGGAATTACGGAATACCTGCTGAAGCCGGTAAGCCGGGAGAAAATAGTAGAAACCGTTAGAAAATCAATTAGAATAATAAATTGCAATAGAGAAAAAAGAAAA